>JANYGR010000374.1 GCA_025359355.1 Bacteroidota bacterium
GCCAATGATTTGAACTTGAAAATTCACATCACCCGTAATAGTATTGATGCGCCTATCTTCCCAAAAAATGGATCAAACTTCTCGTTCTTAGCGCAATACACGCCGCCTTACTCTTTATTTAATGGAAAAGATTACGCTACAGCTAAACCAGCCGATCGATATCATTTTATTGAATATCAAAAATATAAATTCACAGCAGAATGGTATACACAATTAACCAATAAAAAAGCAGGTGAAGGTAAAGAGGCTCGTAACTTGGTATTACGTACAAAGATTGGTTATGGTATCTTAGGCTATTATAATAAGAGTGTTGGTGTTTCTCCATTCGAGCGTTACTATATGGGTGGTAGCGGTTTAAGTGGCTATCAAAATTTTGTGGCTCGTGAGATCATTGGTTTACGTGGTTACACGGATAACTCGGTTTCTAGTTCAAGTGGTGATCCTTTATGTGCACGTTACACAATGGAGTTACGTTATCCGATTTCCTTAAATCCGCAAGCAACCATTTTTATTTTAGGTTTTGCTGAAGGTGGAAATACATGGGCTAAGTATAAAGATTTCAATCCTTTTCAGGTAAAACGTAGTGCTGGGTTTGGTTTACGTGTATTCTTGCCAATGTTTGGATTGTTAGGTTTAGATTATGGTTGGGGCTTTGATAATATACCGGGGAATCCAAATTCGGGTAACGGTAAAGGTCAATTCCACTTTACATTAGGAGCGGCATTAGGAGAGTTATAAACCCAAAAAAATGTTAATTCGTAAAATAATAGTACCTTGGCACACGTTATGATTTAGAGTTGGAGCATTATAAAAACAATAAATTTAATATCATGAAAAAAGTAATTTTAGTAGCAATAGTAGTCCTTACCACAGCAAGTGTATCGTTTGCGCAAAAAATGGGATATGTAGACACCGATTATATTTTAGGTAAAATTCCTGAGTATAAAGCTGCACAAGCCGAGATCGATAAAACATCAGCTGATTGGCAAAAAGAAATAGAAGTAAAGTATGGTGAAATAGATAAGCTTTATAAAATATATCAAGCAGAGTCTGTTTTATTGACAGATGATATGAGGAAGAAGCGTGAAAACGAGATCATCAATAAAGAAAAAGAAGTGAAAGAATTACAAAAAGCACGCTTTGGTGTTGATGGCGAATTATTTAAAAAACGTATGGAGCTTGTAAAACCGATTCAAGATAAAGTTTACAGTGCTGTTAAACAAGTAGCTGAAAAATCAGGTTTAGCGTTTATCTTTGATAAAGCTGGGCAAGTAGCCTTATTATATTCTAATAGTAAATATGATAAAAGCGAAGACGTACTTACGTTTATGGGTTACAATAAAAAATAATTAAATCAAAAAATAGAAATCAATAAATCAAAAAACATAGACAAAACAATGAAAAAATTAGTAAAATCAGTTGCCATAGTAGCATTAACAGTTGGTTCAGTGGTAATGGCTCAAGCTCAAAAAATCGCACACATTCAGTTAGATTCATTAATCACCATGATGCCTGAAAGTAAAGTAGCTCAAGAATTAGCGCAAAGCTATTTAAAGGACCTAGAAAAACAAGTAGCAACAATGGAAACAGAATTGCAAACTAAATATCAAGCTTATATGGCTGATGGCGCAAATCAACCTGACTTAGTAAAACAAGCTAAAGAAAAAGAATTACAAGATTTAAATAAACGTATTGAAGATTTCAAAGCGTCTGCTCAACAAGATTACCAGCGTAAATACAGCGAAATGTCGAAACCAATTTATGACAAAGCTAAAAAGGGAATTGATTTAGTAGCGAAAGAAAATGGTTACAAATATGTATTAGATACAAGTACTGGTAATGTATTGTATTCCGAAGCAGCTGAAGACATTTTACAATTAGTAAAGAAAAAATTAGAAACGATGCCTGCAGCAGTAATCCCTGGTGCTCAAGGAGCAGTGAAGCCACAAGGCGGAACTAAAACTCCACCAAAAGCAGCTGGAAAATAAATTCGAATAATTCAAAAGTCTAAAATCCCTTTAATGAAAGTTAGAGGGATTTTTTTTGATTATATTTTTTCTTTTAATCAAAGAATAAAAATCTATAATTCTTGCAACCAAAGTATTTATTTATCTTTAGTGCATGGGTTATAGGTTTTAACATATAACTCCTAACGTATTAATTTAGTTTTTTATAAGATGATCATACGAAGTAAAGCACCATTGAGAATTGGTTTAGCAGGCGGAGGCACAGACGTTTCTCCATATAGTGATATTTATGGCGGCGCCATTTTAAATGCTACTATTGATTTATATGCGTATGCAAGTCTCGAACCGTTAGATAACGGCATGATTGAGTTTTGTATTGATGGAACGGATAAAATGTTATTAATAAAATCAGAATCTCAACTCGCAATAGTAGAAGGTTTTGAATTATTCATAGGCGTTTATAATCGCATTATTAAAGAATTTAAATTAAAGCCTTTGTCATTTCGATTGACTTCATACATTGAAGCTCCTCAGGGGTCAGGGCTAGGTACATCATCTACGATTGTAGTTTCCTTATTGGGCGCTTTTGTGGAGTGGTTGAAATTACCTTTAGGTAAATACGACATTGCGCGTTTAGCTTATGAAATAGAACGCAAAGATCTGAACATGAGTGGGGGCAAACAAGATCAATACGCGGCTACATTTGGCGGAATTAATTTCATGGAATTTTTAGCAGATGATAAAGTCATTGTAAACCCTTTGCAATTAAAGGATGAGGTGTTATATGAATTAGAATGTAATTTGTTATTATACTTTACTGCAACACAACGTTTGTCTGCTACTATTATTAATGAGCAGGTAAAAAATGTGAACGATAAAAATGAAAAATCAATTGAGGCGATGCATAATTTAAAAGATCAGGCATTGCAAATGAAAGATAGTTTGCTACGTGGCGATTTAGCTACTATTGGCGAGATATTACATTTTGGCTGGACTAATAAAAAACAAATGGCACATTCCATTAGTAATGATTTAATTGACAATGTATATCAAACGGCTATTAAAACAGGCGCTACTGGCGGGAAAATATCGGGTGCTGGTGGTGGTGGCTTTATGTTCTTTTATTGTCCAGCGGTTACTAAAATAAAAGTGGCAAGGGCTATAGAAAATTTGGGAGGCAGAGTGCAGTCCTTTAAGTTTACGCAACAGGGCTTAACTACCTGGACAAGTCTTTAAACACTTTTCAGTATAACACATTTATTTGATTTGCGATTAGCATTATTGCTAACTATCAAATTAATGGTGCATTTATAATATTAATTTCTAATTAAGGTCTGACACCAATAATACAAATATCATCTACCTGCGGTAAATTACCTTTCCATAATTTAAATGCGTTGTTGATGAGGCTCTCTTGTTTTTGAAATGGAAGCTGAGTTGAAGCAGAAATTAAATCCCGTAACTGTTTGTACTTGAATTTTTTTCCATCGGCTCCGCCAAACTGATCTGGTAGTCCATCCGTGAAGAGATAGATGGAATCTCCTTGATGAAGTTGAATCGTATGATTAGTGAACGGTAATTTATTGATGTAATTTCCCACAGGCTGTTTATCAGATTTTACTTCCACTAACTTATGTTGTTTGGTATAATGCAAGCTAATATTAGCACCTGCATAATTGAGTTCGTATGTTATAGGATCAATGATGCAAAGTGCTATGTCCATGCCATCCTGTATGTCTTCATCACTGGTGGCAAAGGTTTGTATCACATAATCCCTTGTTTTATCTAAAATTTTAGCGGCATTTAATACGCCTGTTTTTTTGATAGCGCGTCTGATGGCATTATTACATATAATGCTGATGATAGCGCCTGGTACCCCATGTCCAGTACAATCAGCAATAGCTATAATTAGTTTGCCTTCTATTTTTTCGCACACATAAAAATCGCCTGCAACAATATCTTTTGGTTTATACAATACAAAGCTATCGGGTAATAATTGTTGTATAGCCTGTGCATTAGGAAAGATGGCTTTTTGGATACGCTTGGCATAACTGATACTATCTGTTAATTCTAATTTTTGAAATTTAAGTTCCTCTAACGTTTGATTTAATTCCAGTGTTTTTATTTGAACCAATTGTTCTAAATTGGTTTGATACTCTCTAATTTTTTGATTGTAAGAAGCCTCAACTAATTTAGAAGCTGCCATTGAAGCAATGGTAGTAAGCGTATTTAAATCGTCCTGTGGAAAAAAATTCCGTTCGGGATGTTCCGAATCAATAACACCTATGGTTTTATTGTTGTGTATAATTGGCACTGATATTTCGGAGAGCCCCATATTGTTGTCGAAAATATAACGCGGGTCGATACTGGTATCTGAAATGATTTCGCCTTTTTGGCGAAGGGCTACATTACCAACAATACCTTCGCCGAGTTTAATTTTAATAGGATTTAATATATCCAAATCGACAGGATTTTTTGGTCCGTGAGCTGCTCGCTGAATAAAATATTCTTCCTTCTCATCAAGTAAATAAATCACACAATCAACATAACCCAATTGTGCAATGGCATTTTTAGCTACTGTCCACACAATATCATCCGTCGTTTTAGCATTTAGTAATAGGGTGGCAAAACGATTGATGACCTCGAGGTAATGTTCTTTTTTTTGAAAGTATTCTATATCAAAAGGTGCGGTTGGTTCCATAGCGAAACACTAAAATAACCATTTTTGATTTGAATAGTATATTTTTTCGACCAAAGCATTTATCGAGAAGTTTATTCGATTTTTGGGTTGAAACTAATTAGCTCTAAATATGCGCTCATCATATTTTTAAAACTTACCAGAGTGTTAAATAATATAAATATATAAACAAAAAACCCTCACATCTCTGCAAGGGTTTTTATAATTAATGTAGTTAATGATTAATCAACGTTATCGTGTAAGAAAGAGTTGTTTGGGCGAATCTCCGTGTTATTGTTTTCGTCTTTACCTAAAGTGTAACGTGATACTTGAGATTCAGTAGATGGCGTTGCATTGTTTTCTATGCTGATCTGTTTACGTTGCCAAGCTGATTCTTTTTCTAAGTGCGCTAAGCCTTCGGGCGTTTTCATTTTAAGCGTTAACTCTTTTAGTTTTTTAATACGCTCTTGTGCCAAACGAATTTGCTCTTCGCGGCTATTAGCTTCAACTTGTTGTGTAGAGTTAACTTCTGATACATTAGTTACATCATTGATCACAAACTCTTGCTTTGGCGTTTCGTTTATGATGTTTGGTGTTTCTACTACTTCAGGTGTTAGCTCGAACGTAGTGGTAATTTCTTCGTCAAAAGAATACACCTTTATTTCAGGAGTTTTTGTTTCTTCTACTTCATTTACCGGTGTAGAAATTTCTTCTGATGCTACTGTGTTTGTTACTTCATCAGTTACTTCTTTTGTAAAAATAAAAGGCTCTACGCTTTGTATTTCGTCAATGATGGATGTTTGGATTGGTTCAATTTTAGTAGCCATTGGCTCATCTAATTTTACCACCTTACGTTCTTGTACCATCGGTGCTTCGTAACCTGAATTTATTTTTGAATTGAAACCGGTTGCAATAATGGTTACAGAAACGTTATCACCTAAAGATGGATCAGTACCGTAACCTGTGATTAATTCGGCAGTTCCACCGGCAGCTTCCTGAATAAAATCAGTTATCTCGCCAAACTCATCCATTTCAATATCATCGCTTCCACTCATGATATTTAATAAGACGTGACGAGCACCAGAAATATCATTATCATTTAATAAAGGAGAAACCAATGCATTTTCAACCGCACGTAAGGCACGTTTCTCGCCACTAGCAATAGCAGAACCCATGATGGCTACACCGCTGTCTTGCATCACTGTTTTCACATCATTAAAATCCACATTCATGTGCATATGTAAACTGATGATCTCTGCAATAGATTTAGCAGCACTTGTTAATACATTATCAGCATGAGCAAATGCTTCGGTCATTTTTAAACTACCATATATGTCGCGTAATTTATCGTTACCAATAACGATCAATGTATCTACATATTTTTTCATTTCTTCTAAGCCTTTTTCAGCTTGCTCTCTACGTTTTTTTCCTTCAAACGAAAATGGAATCGTAACGATACCAACTGTTAAGATACCTAATTCCTTAGCAATAGAAGCAATCACAGGAGCAGCGCCAGTTCCGGTACCACCGCCTAAACCAGCAGTAATGAATACCATTTCGGTATTGTCTTTCAATAAATTTTTGATATCATCAATGCTTTCTAAAGCAGAGTCGCGACCAATTTCTGGTTTAGCACCAGCGCCTAATCCTCTAGTTAAAGAATTACCTAATTGTATTTTATGAGGCACAGGGCTTTTGCTTAGTGCTTGTTTATCGGTATTACATATTATGAAATCGACACCTTTAATTCCTAAACGGAACATGTGGTTTACAGCGTTGCTTCCGCCACCACCTACGCCAATTACTTTAATAATTGAGCTTTCTTCTTGAGGTAATTCAAATTGCATCATGGTATTTTGTTTTGTTGTTTTTAATTTTTATTTATTTTTTACTTCTCACCCTTCGACTCCGCTCAGGGTGACAGAGAGGTTTTTAATCTTTTGTCTTTTATATTTAATCGGTACTATTCAACGTCATCACTCATCCAGTCTTTTGCCTTGCTAATCAAGGAACCAAAGAAGTCGCCTGCTTTTTGTTTAGAATGACCTGTGACACTTGCTTTTTCTTTCTTAACAGTTTCAGGAATTTTTTGAGCTGTTTTTTCTTCGAATGGTTTAGAGATATTAGCGCCACGTTTTGCATCACGCTCATATTTTTCAATACCCTTCATTACCAAACCAACACCTGTTGCATACATCGGATTTTTTAACTCATCATCAGCACCAGCCAAGTGTTCGTTAGGTGTACCAATACGACAATCCATGCCAGTTGTTAACATCACTAATTGTGGTAAGTGTTTTAATTGAGCGCCACCACCAGTAATAACAATGCCTCCAGCTAACTTACGTTCGAAGCCTGAGCTTTTAATTTCGAATAATACAAATTCTAAAATTTCTTCCATACGCGCTTGAATAATTTGCGCTAAGGTATTTACTGAAATTTCTTTGTGAGGACGACCTCTTAAACCTGGTATTGAAATCACTTCATTCAATTGATTTTCTTGGGCTAAAGCCGAACCGAAACGCATTTTCAATTGTTCTGCTTGTGTTTTAATGATGCCACAACCTTCTTTGATATCATCAGTTATAATGTTCCCACCAAATGGAATAACAGCTGTGTGACGGATAATTCCATCGTAGAAAATAGCTACGTCTGTTGTTCCACCGCCAATATCAACTAATACAACACCTGCTTCTTTTTCTTCATCGCTTAAAACCGCATCAGCACTCGCTAATGGCTCAAGGTGTAAATCTACAGTTACTAATTTTGCACGATCTACACATTTGATAATATTTTTTACAGCAGATACCTGCCCAGTGATGATATGGAAGTTACCTTCTAAGCGCATACCTGAATGTCCAATTGGGAAACGGATCCCACTTTCGTTATCAATAATATATTCCTGAGGAATCACATGAATGATTTCTTCACCAGGAGGCATATTCAAACGGTGCATGTTATCAATTAATTGATCAACATCTGCTTGACTTACCTCTTCTTCTAAGGATTTACGAGTAATCATGCCACGGTGTTGCATACTTTTAATATGTTGCCCTGCTATACCAACAATTACTTCTTCTATGTCTAAATTTGCTTTGTCAGACGCAATGCGAATGGCATTTTTAATTGACTCGATGGTTTGCTCAATGTTTGCAACCACTCCGCGGTGTACGCCAAGTGATTCGGATTTACCGATACTTAAAATTTCAACTTTACCGAATTGGTTTTTGAAGCCAACAATGGCTGCAATTTTAGTTGTACCAATATCTAGTCCAACAACTAAATCTGGAGTAAATTCTTCTTTTTGTCCTGTTGGCTTATTTTCCATAAACTTATTTTTTAGTGCAAACCACTTGGTTTTTATATTTGATATTAATGATTGAATATTTATTCCAACCGTCAGTTTTGTTAAGTCCTTCGATGTAAAATAATTTTAACTTATTAAATTTTTCTTCGATGTTTTGAGCATCTCCGAATATGATCTTATGATTACCAATAGATGGAAATAATTCTATTTCTTTATCCTTGGTAATGTTAATTTGATGTATCAGGCTTGTTAAAACACTGTCTTTATTAATGTATTGCGTCACTGCATAAATATCATCCAACACAGAGACTTTGCTAAACAATTCGTTTTTAGCGATGTCGTTCACTGAAATGCTATAACGTTGTGCGTATGGTTCAAAAATATTTCCTGTAGCGATGATGACGCGTGCTGTATAGTTTTCATTCAATGGCATCAATTTCGATTGTGAATCGATGTAATAACTTTCGCCATCTAAATTGATAATGCGAACTACGGGTGTGCGTTGTTTCACATTGACATTTACATCGCCATTCACATCAACCGATACTTCTGCGTTTTCAATAGCAGGGTGAGCGTTCAATGCTTTTTCTAATTGCGTGATATGTATATTTTTTATTTCAGCATGAAGGATAGAATCTCTTCGTTCTTTAAAAAATAATTTAACGTCTTCTTCATCAATAAAGGCATTGTCATTAGTGTTACTAATGGCTACACTTAAATGTTTGGAAACAACAGTTTTTTCTTTATTAGTGGCAAATGCTAATGTTGCTATTAAGCCTGATAATCCAATAATCCAAAGAACGAGTGTGAGTATTTTTTTTGTACTTATTTTTTTCATTTTACTTTTTCATTTTCAACACAGAGTAATAGAGTTTTTAGAGTTCACTGAGAAAGTTTTTTGTTCTTGACTTCGCTCGAACTGACAAAACCTTTTTTATTTAATTCTAGTCGCCTCTTCCGTCTCTTTAGTCCCTTACTTCTCTTTGCTCAACAATGCCTCTATCGGTTCAATTAAGCTGTCTATATCTCCTGCTCCTAATGTCATCAGTACTTCAACAGACTGTGTTTTTAAAAATTCAATCACGTTTTCTTTTTTTACTAAATACTTATGCTTGCATTTCATTTTATCTAACAGCATTTGAGAATTAATACCTTCAATAGGTTTTTCTCGAGCCGGATAAATTTCCAATAGCACGCAAATATCTAATAGATCAAGGCTTTCAGCAAAGCCATCTGCAAAATCGCGTGTGCGTGAAAACAGATGCGGTTGAAAAATGCCCATTATTTTTTTATCAGGATATAATTGTTTGGCGGCTGTAATCGACGCTTTTAATTCTTCCGGATGATGAGCATAATCATCTATATACACCACAGAGCTTGATTTTACACGATAATCAAATCTTCGTTTCACTCCTTTAAAAGAACGTAAGGCTTTATTAATATCATCGCCCTTAATACCTAACTGTTGTGCTACAGCAACTGCAGCAATTGAATTTTCTACATTATGCAAACCAGGCAACCCAATAGCCACGTGGTTTACAGGCTCTATCGGACTATTGATGTTGTAACAAAATTGACCATCAACAATTTGAATAGAGTTTGCAGAATATTCAGTATCTAAATTTAAGCTGTAGATTAACCGTTTATTGTTGAGATTCAAATCGTTATCAACAGTTTTTTTAACAATCAAAAATCCATTTTCTTTTACCTGTGAAGCAAATTGTGTGTAGGTTTCTAACATCGCATTAGCATTATCATAAATATCTAAATGATCTGCATCAACGCTTGTAATTACTGTGATATAAGGGTGTAGGGTTAAAAAGGAGCGATCGTATTCATCAGCTTCAACTACGACATAAACATCTTTATTGGACGCATCTCCTAACAATAAATTGGTATGGTAGTTTTGAGAGATGCCACCCAAAAATGCAAAACAATCGATTCCTGCTGTTTTTAAAATATGCGTAACGAGGGTAGTGGTGGTGGTTTTTCCGTGCGTGCCTGCAATGGCAATTGTTTTGAATTGCTTGGTGATTTCGCCTAGTACCCAAGCGCGTTTTTGTAAATTGAACTGATGATTTTGTGCAAATACAAATTCTTTGAAATCCTTTGGTACAGCAGGAGTATAGATAATTAATATGTCTTCTTTGTTGTATTTAGAAAATAAGTTGGATACAAAAATGTCGTCTTCGTGGTAATGAATTGAAATACCTTCTTGTTCTAATTGTTTGGTTAAGGTCGTTTCTGTTTTATCGTAACCAAATACTGTTTTTCCGTAGTGATTGAAATAACGAGCTAAAGCGCTCATGCCAATGCCACCGACACCCAAGAAATAATATAATTTGTAATTCAGAATATTCATATTATAAGGTGTAGTTGGCTAATTTTAAAACCTCAAGTGCAATCACATTTGCCGAATTTTGAAATGCCATTTGGCTGATATTGTTTGTTAAGGTTACTTGTTGCGTCGTATTACTGATAAGGGAAACGGCAGTTTGTACTAACGTTCCTTTTGCATCATTATCTTTTATTAATAAAGCTGCATTTTTGTTGACCAATGCCATTGCATTTTTGGTTTGGTGATCTTCCGCTACGTTGGGAGACGGCACTAAAATACTTGGCATCCCGATGTTACATAATTCGGATACAGAACTTGCGCCAGCTCTTGAAATAACAATGTCTGCTGCTGCATACGCCAGATCCATACGCGAAATAAATTCAAACGCATAGATATGATCATTGGGAAATTTTTCGACTTGTTGTATAGCTGAACTGTAATATGTTTTTCCTGTTTGCCAAATTAATTGGATGTTATTATCAACGAGTTTTTGCAAGCCTGCGCCCATGGTTTCGTTTATAGTTCTGGCGCCTAAACTTCCTCCAATAACTAAAATAACTTTTTTGTTAGGGTTTAATTTAAAAAAGCTAAGTGCTTCTTCGCGATACTGTTTTACATTTTTTAGATCCTGCCGAACAGGATTACCAGTTAAAATGATTTTTTCTTTAGGAAAAAAAGCTTCCATTCCTTCATAAGCCACACATATTTTACTGGCTTTTTTAGAAAGTATTTTATTGGTAATTCCAGCATAAGAATTTTGTTCTTGTAATAAAGCAGGAATTCCTTTGGATGTTGCTGCTTTTAATAATGGCCCGGAAGCATAGCCGCCAGTGCCAACTACAACGTCTGGTTTAAAATCTTTAATAATTTTTCGTGTTTTTAAAAGACTTTGTATAATAAGGAAGGGTAATTTTAAATTTGATAAAGTGAATTTACGTTGAAAGCCGGCAATGGGTACGCCAATAATTTTAAAACCAGCAGCAGGAACTTTTTCCATTTCCATTTTTCCTAAAGCACCAACAAATAGAATTTCAGCATGAGGCACTAATTTTTTTATTTCATTAGCAATCGCTACTGCCGGGAATATATGCCCGCCTGTGCCACCACCACTTAATATGACTTTTAAAGATTTCATTTTGTTTTTATTCTTTCTTGTTTTGTCATGCTGAACTTGTTTCAGCATCTCATGAGACCCTGAAACGAGTTCAGGGTGACGATAGTTATGCAGGTATTACTTCTTTATCTTCATTTGATTTGCTCACGCTTAAAATAATTCCAATAGCAATACAGGTAAACCATATGGAAGTTCCTCCCATACTTACTAATGGTAAGGGCTGGCCCGTTACTGGAAACAAATTTACCGCAACAGCCATGTTGATCAATGCTTGAAAGACCAAGCTAAAACTTAAACCGATGGCCATCAAGCCTCCAAATGGTTTTTCGGAATCTCTTAAAATACGAATGCCTCTAAATAATAGAATCATGTATAGGAAGATCATCGCAAAGCCAGTGAATAAACCATACTCTTCGATGATGATGGCATAAATAAAATCGGAAGATGCTTGAGGTAAAAAAGCGCGTTGCGTACTATTACCAGGTCCTTTGCCAATAATGCCACCGGTAGCAATGGCTATTTTTGCTTGTTCGCTTTGGTAATTATTTTTCGCATCTCCCTCAGAGAAATTTTCTATACGTGCTTTCCATGTTCTACCACGTGGTATCGCATCCGGAAATTGATAAATAACAATTCCTAATAATAAAGCAAATGCCATGCAAGCCCCTAAGATGTAGGCAATAAATTTTACTTTTACCTGACCAACAAACATTAAAAACAAACAGTTTAAAAACAATAAAGCTGCTGTCGAAAAGTTTGCAGGAAAGATCAACAGACAGATAACGCCTATAGGTAAGAGCAAATATTTGAATAAGGATTTGAAATCATCCAGTTGTCCTTGCTTTACAGTGAGTGTGCGAGCCACAAAAATTAATAAAATAATTTTAGCCACATCAGACGATTGAAATGTTAACCCTAACCCTGGAATTTCAACCCATCTGCTTGCTTCGCCAGCACTCACACCTTTTAGTAAGGTGAATAATAATAAAGGAATAACTAAGATGATACCTATTTGTGCAACTCTTGAAAAGATGGTGTATTTTAATTTATGAATAACATACATAATTAAAATACCGCCAAATATAGTAATAGCATGCTTTATCAAATACGACTCAGTATTGCCTTGCTTGTATTTATGCGCTAATGTTACAACAGAACTATACACGACTAAAATAGATAATAAAGACAACAGAAAAACGATTGTCCAGATTACTCTATCTCCTTTTAAATATGTGAATAGTTTCATTTTTTTATCTCTTATTTCCCTTTAGTCTCTGAGATCCCTTTCAAAACAAGTTCTTTAAACTTATCCCCGCGATTTTTATAATTATCAAACGCATCGTAACTAGGACAAGCAGGCGAAAATAACACCACTTGATTTTTGATTGCTCTGTCTTTTGAGAATTTCACCGACGTTTCCAAATTATCTAATAACACAATCATTACGTGTTTATTAAATATGTTTTTGATTTCAGGAAAACGACGACCATAATAAATAACAGTTTTGATGTTATAGTAATTTACATTTGTAAACCACGAGTAGTCTGTTTTTAAATCATCTCCTCCTAATATCAATATGATTTCTGCATCAATTGAATTAATGCTTTCGACAGTTTGTTTGGCATTAGTAGCTTTTGAGTCATTGATAAATGTGATATCATTGATATTGGCTACAAATTCAAAACTATGGTCCGTATCACGATTGATCGCAAATGTTTTCGATTTAATTTCAGTCTTCATCTTTCAGTCTAAATTTATTTTTTATAATCCTCTTACTGCTGCTTTAAATTGAGCACCTCTATCTTCATAATTTTGAAACATATCAAAACTTGCACAAGCTGGAGATAATAAAACGGCATCACCTTTACTAGCTAATTTGTATGACATTGCTACTGCTTCACCCGCAGAGCTAGCTTCAACTATCGTTTCAACTGATCCTTTAAAAGCTTTGATAATTTTTTTATTATCAACACCTAAGCAAACAATTGCTTTTACTTTTTCTTTTACCAAGTCAATTAACTCTTCGTAATTATTTCCTTTGTCTTGTCCACCAAGAATTAATACCGTTGGTTTTTGCATACTTTCAAGAGCATACCATGTAGAGTTTACATTAGTTGCTTTCGAATCGTTAATAAATTCAATGTTATTAATAGAAGCAACAAATTCAAGTCGGTGTTCTGCGTTTTCAAAATCTTCTAAGCTTTCGCGGATGATGTCTTTACGAATATCTACAATACGAGCTGCTAAAGAAGCTGCCATCGAATTATAGACATTGTGTTTGCCTGCTAAGGCTAATTGTTCAATTGTCATGGTTAAGGGTTTAGGGTTATTATTATAATTAAGGGTTATTTCATGTTCTTGTAAAAACGCACCGTTTCCTTCTATCGTTTTTTTAATACTGAAAGGAATTAATTGCGCATTAAATGTGTGGTGCTTCATATACTCTTGCATGACGGTGTCATCAGCGCAATAAATAAAAGCATCGTCAGTGGTTTGGTTTTGTGCGATACGAAATTTTGAAGCCACATAATTTTCAAATTTGTAATCGTATCTATCTAAATGATCAGGCGTGATGTTTAACAGTATAGCAATATCAGCTCTGAAATCATACATGCCGTCTAATTGAAAACTGCTTAGTTCTAATACATAGTAATCAAAATTTTCTTTTGCAACTTGATATGCAAAACTCTTACCAACGTTTCCGCCCAAACCTACATTATATCCAGCTTTTTTAAGGATATGATAGGTGAGTAGGGTAGTCGTCGTTTTTCCGTTACTACCAGTAATGCAAATAGTTTTAGCAGAGGTATATCTTCCAGCAAATTCTATTTCTGAAATAACAGGAATGTTTTTAGCACGTGCTTTTACTACCATATCTGCTTTATCAGGAATGCCTGGGCTTTTAATAATTTCGTTTGCATTTAAAATCAATTCTTCTGTATGCATACCTTCTTCAAAGGCAATATTGTTTTCTAATAATTGTGTTTTGTATTTTTCTTTAATTAAACCTTTATCAGATACGAACACGCTAAAGCCTTTGGCTTGTGCTAAAATTGCACTGCCAATACCGCTTTCGCCAGAACCGAGGATAACAAGCCTCTCCCCAGCCCTCTCCGAAGGAGAGGGAGTACTGTGTGTAAATATGTGTTTATTTTCTTTCAATTATTTTTATTTTATCAATACGCTTTTACGTCTTATCCTCCTCCCCTTCGGGGAGGTCGGGTGGGGTATCTATCTTAATTTAAGTGTTACAATGGTTAGTGCTGCTAACATGATTCCGATAATGAAAAAACGCATTACGATTTTTGATTCATGAAAACCTAATTTTTGATAATGATGATGTAGTGGCGCCATTTTAAATAAGCGATTTGCTTTGGCGAATTCGAGGCCGTGTCTTTTCTTTTGGTATTTAAAATAATATACCTGTAAGATCACCGATACGTTTTCTACTACGAATACACCACATAAAATCGGAATCAATAATTCTTTTCGAATAGCAATCGCGAAAACAGCAATAATACCTCCTATTGCCAAGCTTCCTGTGTCGCCCATAAATACTTGAGCTGGATAAGCATTGTACCATAAAAATCCAACGCAGGCTCCAACAAAGGCCGCCATAAATACTACGAGCTCGCCAGTATTGGGGATGTACATAATATTTAAGTAATCTGCGAAAATAGTATTACCACTTACATACGCTAAAATGCCAAGCGTTGTTCCAATGATGGCGCTTGTTCCTGCTGCTAATCCATCAATGCCATCGGTTATATTGGCGCCATTAGATACAGCGGTTACTATTAAAATAACAATAGGAATAAAAATTAACCAACCATACTGTTGCGCTTTATCTCCCATAAAAGAAGCCATTCTAGCGTAATCAAATTCATTATTCTTTAAAAATGGAATGGTTGTTTTAATTGTTTTTATTGGTGTTGTTGCGTATTTAGGTATTGTTAAATTTTTTGTGCTACTAATTTGATCTTCAAAATCATGATTAGCATAAAGTGCTTGGCCATTTGAGGTTACGCGTTCTTTAATCACTACATCAGGATGAAAATAAAAGACCGCGCCAACTAATAATCCTATACCTATTTGTCCTACTACTTTAAATTTCCCTTGTAAACCCTCTTTGTTTTTTTTGAATACTTTAATGTAGTCATCAATAAAACCAATACTTCCAAGCCACACAGTTGAAATTAACATCAATATAATATAGATGTTGTGAACTTTAGCAAATAATAAAGTTGGGATAATAATAGCTGCTAAAATAATAAGACCGCCCATGGTTGGAGTCCCTGCTTTAGCTGTTTGCCCTTCTAATCCTAGCTCTCTGATGGTTTCGCCAATTTGTTTTTTCTGAATATAATTAATGATACGTTTACCAAACAACATCGTGATAATTAACGAAGTCATTAACGCTAAAGCAGCTCTAAAAGAAATGTACTGAAACACGCCAGCTCCGGGGAAGTTGAAGTGTTGATCTAAGTAGTGGAATAGATAGTAAAACATTTTTATTTTTTATTTCTTGTGCCTTCGACTCCGCTCTGGCACCAATACATGGAGGTTGAGCGAAGTAGAATTCTTTTTTTAATTAGTTAATAATTCAAATACTTCTTTTACAATTTCAAAATCATCAAAGTGATGTTTCACACCTTTTATTTCCTGATACTTCTCATGACCTTTACCTGCGATTAAAACGATATCTCCTTCTTTTGCAAAAGAGCATGCAGTTTTAATAGCTTCTTTTCGATCGCTAATACGTAATGTTTTTTTTGCGTCCACAGGACTAATGCCTGCTTGCATTTGGTTTAAAATATCTTCAGGATTTTCGCTACGGGGATTGTCACTCGTTAAAATAACTTTATTACTATACTCACACGCAATTTGAGCCATAATAGGGCGTTTAGCAGCATCTCTGTCTCCACCACATCCTACTAATGAAATCACCTGTTCGTTTCCTGTTCGGATATCTTTAATAGTTTCTAATACATTTTTTAAAGCATCAGGTGTATGCGCGTAATCTACAATTGCAATGATGCCACTTTTTGATTTTACATACTGAAAACGACCTTCAACGGAATTTAAATTACTGAGTGTAGTAAGCACTTGCACGCGATCTTGCTTTAGTAATATGGCAACAGCGTAGGTTACTAAAATATTATACGCATTAAATGAACCAATTAATTTTACCCATACTTCCTGATTATCAATGTTGAGTAATAATCCATTCAAATGATTTTCCATCACTTTGCATTTAAAATCGGCAATTGATTTTAATCCGTAAGTATATTTTTTAGCTTTTGTATTTTGCAACATCACTAAGCCGTGCTTATCGTCTTTATTGGTTAAAGCGAAGGCATCGTCTTGTAAGTCATCAAAAAAACGTTTTTTTGCTTTGATGTATTCGTCAAATGTTTTGTGATAATCTAAATGATCGTGTGTGATATTTGAAAAAGCAGCGCCAGTAAATTTGATGCCAGTAATGCGATGTTGAACAATTGCATGAGAGCTTACTTCCATAAATGCATACTGACAGCCTTTTTCAACCATGTCGGCTAATAGCTCGTTTAATTTAAGAGCATCTGGTGTTGTGTGTGTAGACGGAATAACGGTGTTGTTGATTTTATTTTCAACAGTTGAAAGTAAACCTACATTATAACCCAAGCCTCTAAATAGATTAAATAACAAGGTAACAGTTGTTGTTTTTCCGTTGGTACCAGTGATGCCTACGAGTTTTAGTTTTTCGGAAGGATTATCAAAAAAATTACAGGCTATATAGCCTAAAGCTTCAGATGAATCTAATACTTTAATATAGGTAATGTTTTCTTTTTGATTGATTGGCAATTCTTCACAAACAATTGCTACGGCGCCATTTTCAACAGCCTTATCAATAAATTGATGACCATCAGTAGCTGTTCCTCTGGTAGCAATAAACAATGAATCTTTTTTTACAGCACGCGAATCAAACGTAACAGAAGATATCGCTACATGCGTAGAGCCAACGATTTCATCGAGTCTTGTTTTATATAATATGTCGCTTAATAATTTCATTCCTAATTTTTAGTCTATTACGACAGTATCAATGTTATTTTATCTCCTTTATTAAATCGTTGACCGGCTTCAATGGATTGTTTTTTTACAGAACCCATTCCAACAAGCTTCACGTGAATCCCTTTATTTTCTAATAAATACAGAGCATCCTTTGCAGATAAGCCATTTAAGTTTGGAACAATTCCTTTTTTTAATTGGCTTTCTAAATTTGATTCTGATAATGAAATAGAAAGTGTATCGCTTGTATTTCTTGTAGCGTATACATCGTCATAAGCAGAAGATGTTGCTTTTAAATGCAAGGCTTTAGATGCAATTAATAATTCTTTATTTTTTGATTTGATGCTTTCAGGTGCTTTTGTTAATAAGGTTTGTTTGTTGTTAATCGGTTGCATAAAATTTAAGCTGCTTGAATACACTTTTTCAGCAATCTCCTTAAACACAGGGCCAGCGATTAATCCACCATAATAAGTTCCTTTACTTGGATTGTATACGATTACCATGCAAGTATACAAAGGCTTATCTGCTGGAAAATAACCAATGAATGACGCTTGGTAATTTTTCACAGTTCCGTATCCCTTACTACCAGTAGCAATTTGAGCAGTGCCTGTTTTACCGCCAACACTAAATGCTGTAATGTTTAAGCCTTTTCCGCTTCCGTTTTTCACCACACCTTCTAACATTTGTTTTGCTTTTTTAATAGTTTCTTTAGAAACTACTTGCTCAACTAATACTTCAGTTGTAAATGTTTTTACAGTTACACCATTGCGTTTTATTTCTTTTTCAAAACGAGGCTTCACCATTTTGCCATCGTTTGCAATGGCATTATAAAACGCTAATGTTTGTAAAGGAGTTAATAAGGTTTCGTAACCATAACTCATTTGAGGTAAGGTAACGCCCGACCAATCTTTGTCTTTTGTTTGTTTGATTAAAGGTTGCGCTTCACCCGGAATAGATAAGCCTAATTTTTTATTCAAATGAAAAGAGTTTATTTTATTAACGTACTGTTGAGGATTTTTAGAATAATACTTTGTGATGATCTTGCTCACGCCAACATTAGAAGAAGTTTCAAATACACGCTGAATCGTTAATACAGGCGATTCTGGAGCATGTGAATCTTTAATAGTTTTGTTATAAAAAGTTACTTCACCATTACCAACATTTACTTTTTCATCTAAACTTAAATTATATTCATCAATAGCCGCTAATAATGAAGGAAGTTTAAATGTAGAACCAGGTTCCGTTGCGTTTAATACGGCGTAGTTTAAGTTTTCTGTATAAGAGCTCGAATCCTTACCGTTACGCGTTAAGTTAGCGATTGCTTTGATTTCACCTGTTTTTACTTCCATTAAAATAGCGCAGCCATGTGATGCATTATTTTTTACAAGCGTATTGTATAGCGCATTTTCAGCAACGTCTTGTATGTTAATATCAATGGTTGTATATAAATCACTACCGTCTTTTGGTTCAATTTCATTTTCATCATTAATAGGACGCCACACATCACCTGCAATTTTTTGCATCAAACGTTGTCCGCTAATACCCATTAATACGCTGTCATACGCACCTTCTAAACCTACAGGTTTTACGCCAGTTCTTGACATACCAATAGTACGTGCTGCTAAATTTTGAAAAGGACGTTCGCGTTTATTTGTTTGAAGAGTAACTAAACCACCACGTTTTCCTCTTTTGAAAATTGGGAAGCTTTTAATAGTTTGTAAATCTTTATAAGAAACATTGCGGTGTAACACAACGTATCTGTCGCCGTTATTACGGGCTTTGCGTAAAATCTTCGTGTATTGCTTAGCAGATTTATCTTGGAATAAATTAGCGAACATCATTCCTAAAGAATCAACTTTGTTTTCAAATAATTTTTTATCGATTGATGGTGCATTAATATCTACAGCTACTTCATAGTAAGGTAGAGACGTTGCTAATAAATTTCCGTTTACATCAAAAATATTTCCCCTTACAGCTTCTATCTCAAAAACCTTGGTGTTAAAGGCTTCTGCTTTAGCTTTCCACACGTCGCCTTCTTTAAATTGGATGATGCACATTTTATATAAAATAGCAATAGCAAACACACATAGAAGTATGTATACTAAATACGATTTTGATAATATGTCTTTTTTATTCTCCAATTATTTTATGCTATCTTGTTCTATGATCATTGGTGCTACTACCGGCTCTTTTAAGCCTAATGGCAATACCGCTTTTGCTACCTGACTTTGTTTACTTTCAAACATTAAATCTGATTTAGATGAAATGTATTGTGTTCTTAATTCTTTAATTTCATTTTTCGTTTTGTTCTCTTCTCTAATTTTATCATCCGCATAATATCCATTAGCGATATATAAAATGGCTATACATCCTAAAAACAAAACAAAAGGAACGTGTTGCACCGCCCTGTCATCACTTAAAAAACTACCGCCAAATATTTTAGATAACCCTTTTGCTAATACACCCTTTTTTCGAGGCTTAGAAGGCTTCTCTTCTGCCTGAGGCTCTTCTAGCTCAATAAGCTCCTCTAACTCTTCCAGTTCTTCTTGTTTAGGTATGTCTCTAAATTTGTTTGCCACTTTTTTAATTAGTCAATTAGTTAATTTGATGATTTGATAATGATTATACAATTGTTGAATTGTTTCATCATCACATTATCAAATTTTTGCTGCTATTCTCAACTTCGCACTTCGTGCTCTCGAATTCCTTGCTATCTCTTCTGCGTTGGGTACAATTGGTTTGTTGGTTAGCGATTTAAAATATTTAGTCACGCTTCCAAATACAATATCTTTCTCTTCTTTACCTTCTATATTACCTGTTTTGATGAGGTTTTTCACCAATCGATCTTCTAAACTGTGATAACTCATAATAACCAAATGCGCGTTTGGTTTTAATAAATCCACACAAGCAGTTAAGCACTCTTTCAACGCTTCCATTTCCTGATTTACTTCAATACGAATTGCTTGATATACTTTTGCTAAGTATCTACTCTCTTCAAATTTTGGCGTACAATTTTTAATTGCATCTTTAAATTGTTCAGTGGTATCAATGCTTCCGTTCAAACGAGCTTCAATAATTAAGTGCGCTAATTTGTATGCATTATCAACTTCACCATATTCCCTGAACATATTGGTTAGCTTTTGTAATTCATACGTGTTGATTACTTTTTTAGCAGTGAGCTCACTTTTCTGATTCATTCGCATATCCAACTCTGCTTCAAAGCGAATAGAAAAACCGCGTTCACCTTTATCAAACTGATGAGATGAAACTCCTAAATCGCCCAATATGCCATCAACTTGAGTGATGCCATATAATTTCAAATAATTTTTGATGTATCTGAAATTGTGAGGAATAAATGTTAATCGTGTTTCTCCCTCAGGAATATTAGCTTTAGCATCTTCATCTTGATCAAAAGAAAATAATTTCCCTTTAGCTGATAAGTGTTTTAAAATTTCCTTAGAATGCCCGCCGCCACCGAATGTTAAATCAACGTATACGCCATCAGGATTTATGGCTAAGCCATTAATACAAGGTTGTAAAAGAACGGGAATGTGATAATGATTACTCATCATCTCCATCATTAAAATTTAAGTTGCCCAACACGTCTTCCGCCAATTTTTCAATATCCATATCTTGAGTTAAGAATGCATCGTATAATTTCTTATCCCAAATTTCTATGACGTTATTACTTCCTAATACTTTGATATCGGCAGTAATGCTGGCGTATTCTACTAAAGGCTTCGGTAACAATACACGACCTGTGGTGTCAGCATCTGCTGTTGTTGCGCCTCCTGTAAATTTTCTAACAAACACGTCGTTTGCTTTTATTAAACGATTGAGCTTACTTAATTTTTTGTTGAGTTTATTCCATTCGTGAATGGGATAAAGCACCAAGCATTTTTGATGAAGATTTCTGTTTATCACGAAGCCCTTTTCAAATACCTCTTCCAGTTGCTTCCTGAGGTTAACAGGAAACATGAAACGCCCTTTCGCATCTACTTTGCAATCGTATTCTCCTATAAGGCTTATCATTAGTGGTTTTTAGAGCTTTTTGGTATTAATAAGGCCAAAAATAATTATAATTTTCCCACTTTCTACCACTTTATGCCATTTTTTACCACTTTTGTTGAAAAAAATAACTTTTGTTAATTTCGAGTAATCATTTTTTATGTATCTCTTTTGAGGTATTTTTATTGTTTTTTATTGATTTTATTGATAATGACAAGGATTCAAGTTTTGGAATTTCTTGAGGATTATTCGTTTAAGAAGTTGAGAGATATTAACAATTGTTTTATATATTTGGATTCGCATTTATGGAACACGAAAAATTTATTGATATAGATAAAATATTGCAAGAAAAAGCAGCAAAGGTTTATAAATGGCTCCCTTGTTTTGTAATTAATTGGCTTAAAAAAACCTTGCACGAAAACGATATTAACGCGTGTATGTTTCATTTAAAGGACGACGAAGGATTGACGTATAACAGAAAAATTCTTGATTATATGGGCGCTAAAGTAGAAGCAGTTAATCCACATTTTATTCCAAAAACTGGTTCTATCGTTATTGCAGCAAATCACCCTCTTGGCGGATTAGACGGTATGGCTTTGATTAAAACAGTGGGTGATGTTAGAACTGACGTGCGTTTTTTTGTGAATGATGTTTTAAAGAATCTTAAAAACTATGGAGACATATTTGTTGCAGTAAATAAATTAGGATCTTCTTCAGCTAAATCATTGCGAGTAATGGAAGAAGTGTTTAGAACAGAATGCGCTTTATTATTTTTTCCGGCAGGTTTAGTTTCTCGAAAACAAGAAGGCTTAGTAAGAGATTTGAAATGGAAAAAAAGTTTTGTCACACAAGCCATAGATCATAAACGAATGATACAACCCGTTTTTATGGAGGGACAAAACTCTAAGTTCTTTTATAATTTTGCGATGTGGCGTAAACGTTTAGGTATTAAGCCAAACATAGAGATGATGTATTTACCTGATGAAATGTTTAGAGCAAAAAAAGGAACCATCCGAGTGCATTTCAGTAAGCCTTTTGATAGTGCTATTTTAGACGATAGCAAAAGTCATCAGGCTTGGGCTGATTTAATTTATAAGTATATTTATTCACCTGAATTTATGAAAGGTATCTCGTTTGAAGAGTACCGTATAGGAAAATAATTTTGTAATAACATTTAATTCATTTGCAACATGAAGACTTCTGTTTTTTTAATCCTATTAGCTTTAATAGGCTTAACGGCTTGTAAAACGAATATGGTGTATATTAATACCACTAATCCTTCGCCCGTTACTATTTCTTCTTCCACAAAAAATGTAGGGATTATTAATAGAGCCATTCCTACAGATGACAATAAAACACTAAATACCATTCATCAAAATGCCTCTGGCGAGACCTTGCAATTGATTAAAGATGCCAGTGCTGAATGCATGAAAGGATTGAATGATGCGTTAGCGCAAAACAAACGCTTTGATACAATTAAATTATTAAATGCAGTAGATCTTAAAACGCCAGTAATAGGAACGTTTCCATCACATTTAATGTGGAATGATGTAGAGAGTATTTGTAATAAATACGGCGTAGATATTTTATTTAGTTTAGAAATATTTGATACTCAATTAAAAGTTGTTCCCATTACCAATACACCAAAAATAAATAATGTGATGGATGTTATTAATACAGTGGCTCAAGCACAAGTAAATATCACAACTACCGTTAAAACAGGTTGGCGTATTTATGATCCTCGAAATAAATACATCTTAGATGAATATCCGATGGTAGATAATTTATCGATAACAGCTAATGCAGCAACCATATTAAATACCACCGAAGCGTTACTTGGCAGAAAAGAAGCCATTAAACAAAGCTCCAACAGAATGGGGAGAGATTATTCAAATCGTATTATTCCTTATTGGGTAACCCTTCGAAGAGAATATTATGTGAAAGGAAATTACAATTTTAAAATAGCTACCAGAAAAGCACGAACACGAAATTGGGATGGCGCAGGCGAATTGTGGTTACAAGAAACGAAAAGTTCTAAACGGAAAATTGCAGGACGAGCTTGTTATAACATGGCTATACTAAGCGAAATCAATGGCGATATTGATAAAGCAATGGAGTGGGCTCAAAAGGCGTATGAAAATTACAATAATAAATTAGCTCTTCAATATGTGAATATGCTAAGGTATCGCAAGCAAAGTAATCAACGCTTGAATTATCAGTTGGGGAATTAGTTGTATATTCTTAATTCATATTTGTGTTTTATAAAGAAAATTAGTCACTTACTAATTTTTTCTGTATCCATTGTTTATTTTATTTCATGTGGAGAAATAAATGAAAATTCAAGTAGCAATGCGCCTATTACTATTGATATACAGCCGCTTGGTGATTTTTCAGATAGTCAGATAGAATTTGTTTA
>JANYGR010000092.1 GCA_025359355.1 Bacteroidota bacterium
CTTTTTTTTGCATTAAGTACTAAATGAAATGATTGTATAAAATTGTTTTATTTGAAATTTCTGTCGCGTTTAGTTTGATCGAAGATCGTATGTAAGATTTTTATTTCTTCATCCGATAATTTCAAAGATCTTCTATCATAAACTCTATGGGCAGTTTCAAGCATCTTCTCTATTTTATAGATCTCCATACTTTCCGCACCTCCCCAGCTAAACGATGCTATATGAGTAGGAGGGAAGCCGCCTCCAAAAATATTAGCACCAACTCCTACAACAGTACCTGTATTAAACATCGTATTAATACCACACTTACTATGGTCGCCCATCATTAATCCACAAAATTGCAAACCACTGTCTATCATTTTATGTTGTGCGTAATTATATATTTTTACATTTCCGTAATTATTTTTTAAATTACTGTTATTGGTATCAGCGCCTAAGTTGCACCATTCGCCAATAACAGAGTTTCCTAAAAAACCGTCGTGTGCTTTATTAGTAAATCCAAAAATCACAGAGTTATTTACCTCACCACCAACTTTACAATGCGGACCTATAGTGGTTGCTCCATAAATTTTTGTATTCAATTTTAAAGCAGAGTGTTCGCCTAATGCAAATGGTCCGCGAATAGCGGAGCCCTCCATTACTTCAGCGTCTTTTCCAATATAAATAGGTCCAGTTGTTGTATTTAAAATGGCGGCTTCAATATGCGCTCCTTCCTCAATAAACAAGTCAATTTTATTACCAATTAAAGTATTGGTTGATGATAAAGGTTGAGATGTTTTTCCTTTGGTGAGAATTTCAAAATCGGATTTAATGGCTTCACCATTTTTAGAAAAAATATCCCATACTTGATTAATCGAAGTATAAGAAACGGATACTTCTTTAATGTTTGGTGATGCTAGATTTGAGTCAAACGTATTGATATCAGAGCATTTATAAGCTATTAAATCTTTAGCGTATCTGATGCCTGTATTTATTTCTAACTTCGAAATAAGACTGATTAAAGCATCGTTCGGACAAATTTTTCCATTAATAAATACATTTTCAGCTCCTGTTTTTATGGGAAACTGTTTATTCAAATAATCTTGAGTATGATATGAAAGGCTTGTGTTTAAAGCTTTTTCCCATTTCTCTTTCATCGTTAAAATACCAAATCGAATTTCTCCAATAGGTTTGGTAAAAGTAAATGGCAATAAATTGTCGCGCGAATAATCGTCAAATAATATATAATTCATAGTTATTTTGGTCGTCTTGGAGCATTTAATGGTTCTGTAATTATTTTTTTGATAGTATCCTTTACTTCTGAAGTCGTTGTTTTTATTGGACTTGTTGAATTCGTACCTCTTGGTGTAACAGTCGTTCCTGATGTATTTTGTTTTTTACCTTCAACCAGACAAGGCCCTTGAGTATCGCCATGTGCTTGATGTGCAGGCCAGGCGTTCATAGGAATAGTAATTGTTTGAGGATTTTGATTATTACCAGGAGGAATATGACAGATGATAATTGTTGATGTATTTACAGGGCAAGCACCCTGAGTATCTCCATGTGCTTGATGCATAGGCCAAGCGCTCACAGGAATAGTAATTGTTATAGGGTTTTGATTATTCCCTGGCGGGGTGTGGCAAATGGTTATTTCTGAATGCCCTAAAGGATTAGTGATTACAGTGGGGCTGTCTACAGCTACATCATAATATAATTGATTTGTTTTACTATCAGTACCATCTGCATTTGTTGCAGAAACAGTAAGCACATTATTACCAGAAATTAAATTATCAGTAAATGAACCCATGATTCCAGAATAAGAAAATCCAGAAATTGAATTTCCATTTAATGATACAGAAATTTGATTTTGAGAAACGTTTGTTGCTGAAAAATTAAATAAATAACTGGATGTATTTACTGTTGGAGTATTTACGGGGTTGATTATTATTACAGCTGGTGGGCGAGGTGCAACACGAGGATTATAATTTACTGTAGCCGTTTTTACATCATTACCATCGTTGTTGATTGCATCTATTTCTAAAGTATTTGCTCCAGAGTTGAGAGTAGTGATAAAATTTAAATTATATCCATCGTAATTATAATTTGTAACCGAATTGCCATTATATTTTACTGTTATGCCACTGCTTGTTGGCATATTGCCAATTGTTGCTTTATAATTATAACTAGAGCTTGATGATGAAGCAGGGCTTACGACAGGATTTATAAATGAAATCATTGGAGGTAATTTAATATCGATGTGAGGTGTATAAGTTACAGAGATAGTTTTAAAATCTAGGCCATAACTATTCGTTCCTTTTACAACGAGCGTATTATTACCAACCTGTAAGTTATCAGTAAAATCAACCATTTTAGACGCCGTATTAAATGTGAAGTTAGTTACTACAGTTCCATTAAACGTTACTTCTATATCGTTTTGCGTATTTACATTTAAAACGGATAATTTAAAATTGTATAATAAATTATCGGTAGAGTTTATCGCGGTAGCTGGATTAATGAGACTTACTATTGGAGGTGTTGGGTTTGCTTTTGGAGAATAATTCACAAACGCAGATTTTTGATCATTGCCATCGGCATTACTTGCTATAATTTCCAAAACATTGCTTCCTGAATTAAGTGTAGCGTTATACGTTAAACCAGAGCCATTGTAGATGTAGTTTGTAACAACGGAACCATTGTATTTCACTGTTAATCCAGCTGATGATGGCACACTTGTAATGTTTGCTTTATAAACGTATGTAGATCCTGATATATTAAACGGAGATGTGTAAGGGTTACTAAACGTAATTTGTGGTGGTAATTTTTGTGCAATACGCGGTTGATAGTTTACTGTAACAGTTTTGAAATCATTTCCATAATTATTTGTTCCTTTTACAAAGAGAGAGTTAGTTCCAAAGTTTAAGTTACCTGTAAAATCAATTTCTTTTGTAATAGAATTATAAGTGAAGTTAGTAGTAACTACTCCATTATATATTACAGAAATATCATTTTTAGAATTAACGTTTAATACGTTCATTTTAAAATTATAGTTTGGAGTAGCAGCGTTATTATTCATTTGAGTAGGCGATACCAAATTTACAACAGGAGGATTTCCAATTGGAACTTGAGTGTTATAATTAATAATAGTTGTTTTATTGTCTTCTCCTGCGCTGTTATAGGCACTAATAGCAATGGAATTAGAGCCATTATTTAAATTAGCCGTAAACGATAATTGTTTGGTACTGCCATTATATGTAAATGGTATAGATAATCCATTATAGTATAATGAAATATTGTTTTTACTTGGCACATTAAGCACTTGTGCATTAACAACATAAGATGGATTAACTGATAGATAACCACTTTGAGGGGGATTAATAAATGTAATGACAGGCAATACAACTTCTTGTACTACCGGTTGGGTATATATGATATTACAATTTGTAACATCATTACCGTAATTATTACTTACAGAAATAGTAATATCATTATTTCCATTTATTAAATTGAGAGGAAATGTTATTTGTCCATTTGTTGGGTTAAAATTAAAGTTAGTCGTTGCTACATTGTTTATTTTAACTGTGATATTATTTTTTGATAACACATGAGAAGAGTTAGCTACTACATTATATTGTGCGTTTTGTGTTGTGAACGGACAATTACTTGGGCTTGTAATATCAACTGTTGGAGGGTTTCCGGAATACTGCTGTTGAGATTGTTCATAGATAACTGTTGTTGATTTATTATCTGTACCCACCGAATTGGTAGCTATGATCTGAATATAATTAGTACCTAAATTCAAATTACTATAATATTCTAAAATATGTGTTTGAGCATTGTAATTAAAATTAGGAACAGGGCTAGAATTAAGATGTAATTTAATTTGATTACTATTACTTACGTTTAATATTTGAGCTGATATTTTATATTGAGCATTGTATGTAATTTGTCCGTTTGATGATGGATTAATATAAGTAATGATTGGTTTTTGTATAGCATTAGTAGTTGGAGTAGGAGATGAATTGGTTAATGTATTAGTTGGTACACCAGAGTTTATAGTTGTAACCGTATTTGTATATGCATTTTCATCACGTGGTGGCTGATTGGTTTT
>JANYGR010000260.1 GCA_025359355.1 Bacteroidota bacterium
CGAAAAACCTTTGAATACGCCACTTACATTGGCTCTTTAGCGATTATTCCATTTATTATTTTATTGGTTTCTAACTCTCAATACACCGACATATTTATGTTTATTGTGGGTCCTTGTTCTTTATTATATTTATTTTATGAAATGAGAAATTTTTCGTTAACCGAAAATAAAAAACTCATAGCCGCATTAATCTTTATTTTATTTTCTATTTTCTTCTGGGCATTTTTTGAGCAAAGTGGTGGGTCATTAAGTTTATTTGCTGATAATAATTTGAGTAACTCAATTGCTGGTTTGACTTTAGATCCCAATAGTGTAAACAATTCAGCTAATTCCTTATTTGTTATCATATTCGCTGCGTTATTAGGACTGGTATGGGTTTGGATGAATTCAAAAAAAATAGAACCTAATACAATTGTGAAATTTGGAATTGCCTTTTTATTTTTAGCCGGAGGTTTTTATGTATTTTATTATACCAAATTCTTTGCAGATGCAAATGGAGTCACATCTCTAAACGTCTTTACTTTTGGTTGGTTTATCATCACTTTTGGAGAATTATGTTTATCTCCCATTGGCATGTCTATTATGACAAAACTATCTCCTCAAAAAACACAGGCAGTATTAATGGGTATGTGGTTTTTAGCGAGCGCTTACGGGCAATATTTCGCTGGATTATTAGGCGCCAACATCGCACAAGCATCTGAACATGCAACTAATTTGGAACAATTAACTATTTATGCTGATGGATACAAGCAATTAGCTATTTATGCTCTATTTGCAGGTATTTTACTGATTTTGATATCTCCTTTAGTAAAAAAACTAATGGGTGGTATAAAATAACTTTTTAACAATTCACGGCATAAATTTTGAATTATTCAACCCACTATGTTTAATTGGAAAGATATATCAATGGCAGGAATAATCATCCTTGCGATTATATTTTATACCAGTAAAAAAAGTACACTTCAAGCATCCTTTTATTCTCCCGAAAATAAAGCAAGTAACTACATCAACCCTAATCAAACATCTTTTGAATTGGTTTCAGAAAATACGTATACCGAATTTCATGAAAATTCCCCTATAAATTGGATCACTTTTGATGAGGCATATAAAAAATGCAAAAAAAATCCTCGCCCCATAATCATTGATATTTATACAACTTGGTGCGGTCCTTGTAAATTAATGAGTGCACAAACCTTTAACCATCCGCAAATAGCAAAATATATTAACGACCATTATTACGCCGTAAAATTTGATGCTGAAAGTAAAGACTCTGTTAAATTTGACAAATATGTTTTTGTGAGTTCTGACAATAGTAATCCCAAAGCCCCACATCAGTTCGCTGCCTCTATCCTAGATAATCAATTAGCCTACCCCTCTATCGTGTTTTTAAATAATCAGATTCAACGATTAGATATCATTAAAGGATTTATGAATGCCTCTACCTTTGAGCCAATACTAACCTACTACGGCTCTGGCGATTTCCAAAAAACAAAATGGGAAGACTATCAAAAAGTATTTAAAGGCACAATTAAGTAATTACTGTTTATTACTTTCCTTTTCACTTTCGTTTCAAATTAGTTCTATCAGTAACTTTACAAAATGAAACTCTTTTTTTATTTTATATTTATTCCAAATATTATTTTCTCACAATCTATTTCTGATTTAAAAACGAGATTTGATACTTATCTTAATTTTAACGGCTCGTTAAATCAATCTGTTTCTTTTACTGAGAAGTCAGTATCTATAAAAAACGCTGGAAAGTCTGATTTTACTGTATATGAAGGTGAACAAGAAATTTTAACTACATTACTGAAAACAAAAAAAACATCTGAATTTATAACTATTTATAATTGGAAAAAAAATAACCGTTTGTCAAAAAAACAAATAGATAGTTTAGCAAAAACAATTAGTCAAGTCACCTATCTATCCTCAACTTCATTGCAGGGTAAACGAATTGCCATAGATCCGGGACATTTTGCAGGAAATATGACGGATGCTAAAGTTGAACAAAAGTTTATTGATTTCTCTCCGTATTCTTCTAATTTATTAAAAGACACGATTCGTTTTAATGAAGGAACATTAACATACCAAACAGCAACCATCTTAAAGCATAAGCTCGAAGAACAAGGAGCTATTGTGATGGTTACTCGTCCACAACAAAATTACACAGCATTTCAAATCACCTATGATACGTGGTTTGTGAAACGTAAAAAAATAGTATTAGATAGTTTAGTAAAAACAAATAGTATGGATTCAAAACGCTATGCTGTATTGATGAAATTACCTAAACAAAAATTATTTTGGGAATTCTTCAGGGATTTTGAATTAGGTGAAAGAGCTAGATTAATCAATGAATTTAAGCCAGACGCCACTGTTATTATTCATTACAATGTGGATGAAAAAAATACGGATTGGGTAAATCCAACCACTAAAAATTACACCATGACGTTTATAGGCGGTGGAATGACTGCTGATAATTTCTCCAAGACCATTAATAAAATTCATTTTTTAAGATTGCTATTATCCGATCAATTAAATCAATCTGAAAAATTAGCGTCTCTCACCGTCAATCAATTTAATAAAGAGTTGCACATACCTATTGCGCAAAAACATGACGCAGATTATTTAAGAGATAATTGCCTGAAAACGCCCAGTTCAGGCGTATTTTGCAGAAACTTGGCTTTATGCCGAATGATAAATTCACCCTTAGTATATGGTGAAGCGTTGTATCAAGATAATATGAAAGAATGTAATCAATTATGTAAAAATGATTACGAAATAAATAATCAAAAAGTACCCAAACGCATATATGAAACAGCGATGTGTTATTATCAAGCACTATCAGCGTATTTCAGTAAACCATAAAAAAAGCTGAATTCTATTAATTAAGAATTCAGCTTTTTTAATAATTTAATTAGAACATTAAATTTTTTCTAAAGTTTTGTCTTTGTATTTTTTAATTTGTGTTTTTAAAGCTTCACAGGTTAAATCAACCGCTTCTTCAAAGGATGCGGCTTGTTTCTTAGAGAATAGCTCATTTCCCTTTGCTAGTAATTTTATTTCCACTAATTTATTTTCACTCGTTGATGATTTATCCAAGCGCATAATAATATCACATGAAATAATCCCTTCATAGTAGGTTGTAAGTTTGTTTACTTTTTCGGTTGCAAAATCAAGTAATTTTTTGTCTGCATCAAAGTGCACTGATTGAATGTTCGTTGTCATAATTAATCCTCCTTGTTTTTGGTGTGTTAGTTAATAATTAATTTAGTTAGTGGTTATGAATCGCCTCGTGGATGAGCTTGTTGATATGATTTTTTTAATTTATCGATGGTGTTATGTGTGTAAACTTGGGTAGCACTTAAATTAGCGTGACCTAATAAATCTTTCACCGCATTAATATCTGCTCCATTATTTAATAAATGCGTAGCAAAACTGTGACGTAAAACATGTGGGCTTTTCTTTTGTATGGTAGTAATTTGCGAGAGGTATTTGTTGACAGTTTTATAAACTGATTGCTCGCTTAGTGTATTTCCTTTCTCGCTAACCAACAACATAGGATTTGATAAGTTTAGTTCCTGTTTTACTTGTAAATAGCTTTCAAGGTTACGTTTTAATGCTAAAGAAATTGGAATTATTCTCTCTTTATTTCTTTTTCCTAAAACTTTGATAGTTGAATTGAATAAATCTGTATCCATTTCGGTTAAATGCGTTAGTTCTGAACGCCTTATTCCTGTTTGGTAAAACAAATCTAAGATCAATTTATCTCTGATGCCATTAAAGCCTTCCTCAAATTCAATATTGGTAAATAAATCTTCGAGTTGGCGTTCAGTAATAAAAACGGGTAAGCGCTTAGGGGTTTTTGGAGCCGTAATTTTCGACATAGGATTTACCGAAACAAGCTGCTGCTTCTGTAAAAACTTAAAAAAAGATTTAAGGGTCGATAATTTTCGAGTAACACTGCGAGGCTCAATCTTATGTTCCAGTAAATAAGCAATCCAATGTCTAATATGTTGGTAGTTTATTTCTTCAATAAGTATAGGCTCATTATCTACAGATAAAAACTCGTTAAACTGCGATAAATCGTTTTGGTAAGAAGTACGCGTGTGAACAGAGTACCTTTTTTCAGTACTTAAATAATCAAGAAAAGCTTGTATGTGGTTATCAAACATAAAAAACCTAAGACTATAACGAATTTAGTTGTTAAATTCGAAATACCCTTAGGTTAATCGTTAATTTTTATAAAAAACTGAATTATTCAGCTAATCCTAACTGCATTTTTTGCTTGTAAACAGCTTTGATGCGAGTTTGTCTGTTAGTGATTGATGGTTTTTCGAAGTTTTTACGTACACGTAATTGCTTAACAACACCTGTTTTTTCAAATTTCTTCTTGAACTTTTTTAAAGCTTTTTCAATGCTTTCTCCTTCTTTTACGGCTACTATTAACATTATATTTTTTGTATTAATTTTTAATTTGGGTTGCAAATATAGAGTCTTATCCAATAAAATCCAAATATTAATAACAATTAATTGTTTATTTTAATTGAAATTAGTGAATAAGGGTAAAATTACGCTTTTTGATCCAAAAATTAGACTAACAATGCTAATTCAAAGGTAAATATTATCGGATCAATAAAAACCACATTTAACTGTAATTAACCGAAAACAAATATGGCCTAAGGTTGTTAAAAGTAATTGCTATTCAATTTGTAAAATATCATTGATGCTTTATATTTGTTCGATTTTGAAATTTATTTACACCATATCTTTACTATTACTGCTCAATGTGATTTTAGGTCAGTCCGACAATAAATTGCATTTATGTAAAACAACTGAAAAAATAAAAATAGACGGTGTACTTGATGAGCCTGTTTGGCAAACCTGTGAGGCTGCCGGTGATTTTTGGCAAAACTTTCCTTACGATACTTGCTTAGCCAAAACAAAAACGGTTGCTTACATTACCTATAACGAAACTTCTATTTTTATTGCCGCCATCTGTTATGATTCCTTGCCTGGAAATTATGTGATACAATCTTTAAAAAGAGATTTTTCTTACCCTGTGAGCGATGCCTTTGTTGTAACATTAGATCCTTTTTCTGATGGGCAAAACGGCTTTAGTTTTGGCGTGAATCCTTATGGCGTGCAGCGTGAAGGATTGATTGCTCAAGGTGGCTTACAAGGCGTTACAACCATTTGGGACAATAAATGGATTTCGGAAGTGAAACGTAATGGAACGAACTGGACAGTTGAAATGGAGATTCCTTTTAAATCTCTTCGATACAAGGCAGATTTAACCCAATGGAAAATAAATTTTGCACGAAATGATTTAAAGAGAAATGAAAATTCAACGTTATGTAAAGTCCCACGTCAATACAACATTGCATCATTAGCATTTACTAATAACTTAAATTGGGAAACACCTCCAAAAAAAGCCGGTCCAAATGTGTCAATTATTCCATATGCAATAGGGAAAATCAGTAAAGATTATGTGGCAGGTACAAATACAACTTATGAAGGAAACATAGGAGCTGATGCTAAAATAGCCGTATCATCTGCTTTGAATTTAGACTTAACTATTAACCCTGATTTTTCGCAAGTAGAAGTAGATAGACAGATAACTAACCTCACAAGGTTTAGTTTGTTTTTTCCAGAGCAACGCCAGTTCTTTACAGAAAACAGTGATTTGTTTGCGAGTTTTGGATTCAGTCAAATGCGTCCCTTCTTTTCTCGTCGTATCGGATTAAGCAATGGTTCTGCTATACCTATTATTGCAGGGGCTCGCTTAAGCGGAAAGCCAAGTAAAAACTGGCGAATTGGAGTTATGGATATACAAACGGCTAAAGCAAAAATCAATAATAGTGATGTATTTTCTCAAAATTATTTTGTAGGAGCCGTGCAGCGTAATGTGTTTAAACGTTCTAATGTGGCAATGATATTAGTGAACAGACAACAGTTTGATACTAGTAAATATTCAGTAACAAATTACAATAGAGTATTAGGTTTGGATTATAATTTAGCAAGTGCAGATAATAAATGGAATGGTAAATTATTTTTCCATCATTCGCTTTCTAATACAAATAATCAAAATGCATTTGCTCATGCAAGTTGGATCAATTACGCATCACAAAAAATAAATATACATTGGAATCATGAGTACATGGATAAAAATTATAATGCCGAAACAGGCTTCACACCTCATGTTTTTCAAACAGACTATTCTACTAACATCATCACCAAAAACACCTATTGGCGCCTAGAACCAAGTATTGCTTATTTTTTCTACCCTAAAAATTCAATTATTAATAAAATGGGGCCAAGTGTATATATGGATTATTATGCGAATAAAAATCTAACAACTACAGACCTATTATTACAAGGAGGTTATGATATTTATTTTACAAACTCAGCAAGTATATCCTTTGATTATCGTAACTTTTACACAAAATTAATTTATCCTACTGACGTTACATTTTCAGGGATTCCAATCTTTTTAAATGATAAATACAGATATCAAGATGTTGTTTTTTCATTTAAAACAAATCAGCGCAAAACCCTCAATGCCATTGCTGGTATTAGCTATGGAAGCTATTTTACTGGCACCAAATTAACATACAATGCTGATATTGCTTTTAGAAAACAGCCTTATGGGATTTTTGCGTTAAGCTATACGCACAACGAAATTGACATGCCGTATTTATCTAAAAAAGTAGTATTAGATTTAATAGGTCCACGTATAGATTTATCTTTTACACGAAGTTTATTTTTCACCGCATTTTTCCAATACAATAGTCAGATTAATAATTTCAATATAAATGCACGATTTCAGTGGAGATTTAAGCCAATGAGTGATATCTTTATTGTGTATACAGACAATTATGTATCAGATAATTTTAATCAAAAAAACAAAGGCTTGGTTGTGAAGTTTGTCTATTGGCTGGGATTATAATTATACTAGTATATAGCTAAAGATGTAAAATAGAAATTACACTACTAATCATTAATTGTATTCCAATTGACAAAACAATAAATCCCATTATTTTAGACATCGCTTTTAATCCAGCCTGTCCCATATATAACAAGATTTTTGGCGCTAATTTCAACACACTAAAAATGCTAGCGCTAACTAGCAAAATAGAAATGATGACATATACCCCATTTGTAATTTCATTATTAGATTGAATAGAAAGATTAATTAAAAATGATATAGAGCCAGGGCCAGAAAGCAAAGGCATAGCCAATGGTGTGAAAGAAATGTCTTCTTTATGTAAAGACTCTTGTTTTATTTTTTTTCCAACATCTTTTTTATGTTTAGCATTTAATAACTGAAATCCCGATCGAGCAATGATAATTCCTCCTGCAATTTTTAAAGCATTAATAGAAATTCCAAAAAAGGCTAATACATAATTACCTATTAAATAAGATATTACACATATAACCAAAACATTTAAACTAGTTTTTAGAATCTGCTTCTTTACCCAATCCTCAGGATGATTTGCAGTTAGGGATAAAAACACAGGAATGGCTCCTAAAGGATTGATTAAAGATAAAAGCGAAACGTAATTGCTTAATAAGAATGAGAACATAATATAAATAATATAAGACAAAAGTACTATCCCAATAGTGTTTTAATATTATCTGTGGTTTATCATATTATTATAATTGTTGTGTTTAATTATTTATATATTTATCAATCAATTTATACTCTATGGCGCTTGCAAATCTGTTTCGAAAAAAATCTGTTCATGCTACTCACTCTGAAGATGGTCATGGAGCCGGCTTACATCGTGTTTTAACAGTTAGAGATTTAACTTTTTTTGGAATAGCAGCTATCATTGGCGCTGGTAGTTTTAGCAGTATTGGTTCTGCTTGTTTTTCTGGCGGACCAGCCGTTATCTTTTTATTTATTATATGCGCCATCGCTTGCGGATTTACAGCCATGTGTTACGCTGAATTTGCCACTCGTGTTCCTGCTTCAGGCTCTGCTTATACTTACGCTTATGTATCTTTTGGTGAATTATCAGCTTGGATTATTGGTTGGGCACTGTTAATGGAATATTCGATTGGTAATATTTATGTTGCTTTTTCGTGGAGCGGTTATTTCGTTAATTTAATAGAAGCATTGGGTATACATTTCCCTACTTGGTTAACTAATAATTATTCAGATTCTCATCAAGCTTTTATAGATGGCGTAGCTGGAAAGCTAAGCGATGCGTGGGCTTCGGCGCCAAATATATTAGGATTAAGAATCATTTTTGACTTACCCGCAGTTATGATTAATATTTTAGTAACATGGCTTGTATATGTTGGCACTAAAGAATCTCGTAATGCCAGTAACATTATGGTGATGATCAAACTGGCTATTATTGTACTTGTTATTATTGTTGGCGGAATGTATGTGGATATTAATAACTGGACTCCCTTTATGCCGAATCAATTCAGGGGTGTAATGGCAGGGGTTTCGGGCGTATTCTTTGCATATATAGGCTTTGATGCGGTATCAACCTTAGCGGAAGAAAGTAAAAATCCTCAACGTGATTTACCACGTGGTATGATTTATTCTTTAATTATTTGCACTGTTATTTTTATTATCCTCGCCTTGGTTTTAACAGGCATGGTTTCTTATACGGCTTTAAATGTATCAGATCCATTAGCTGAAGTCTTTGCATTGAAGGGTATTAAATGGATGTTATTTATTGTGTCAATTGCAGCAGTAGTGGCTATGACGAGTGTGATACTCGTATTTCAAATGGGGCAGCCACGTATATGGATGGCTATGAGTAGGGATGGTTTATTACCAAAAAAGTTTTCGGAAATACATCCTAAGTATCAAACACCGGCATTTTCAACACTTATCACCGGTTTAGTAGTTGGTATTCCTATCTTTTTTGTAACACCAAAATTTGTATTGGATTTTACAAGTATAGGAACCTTATTTGCATTTGTACTAGTGTGTGGCGGAATCCTAATACTACCAAGGAATACAGCGGCTAAAGAAAAAGGGAAATTTAAAATGCCTTACATCAACGCCAAATTTATTGTGCCTATTATAACAATTGCATCCTTGATTCTTATTTATGTTAATCATATAAGCTTAGTTAGAAATGATGATGGGTCTTACAATTACCCTATGATTGTTTTTTACATAGTGTGGATTGCGATTGCGGCTCTCTCTTTTATAAAAAATTATTCGCTTATACCTGTATTAGGATTGTTGTCTTGTTGCTATTTACTTACTGGTATGGGCTGGACGAACTGGATGATGTTTTCTGTTTGGTTAGTTATTGGCTTAGTCGTTTACTTTATGTATGGCTATAAAAAAAGTAAGTTGAATACAAATCAATCATGATAAGTGTTTCGAAACAAAACCAATTAATTCAAATTACTATTGATGCTGATATCCTAAATACAAGTTCTCAGGTATTTAATTTAGAAGCGTTAAAAAGCTCTATTATCAAACAATTACAGCAAGCATTCAATGTTAGAGTTGAACCTTATATTGTAAATTTTACAATTACCATTAAGGTTTTAAAACACATTTACCAATGTTCTCCTAAAAAAGTATTGTTTCAAATTGTAGATACTATTCCAAATAATAATGCTGCTGATGCTGATTTAAAAGGATTAAGAATAAAGTTAAATAAGGCTTTTGTTCAAGAAATGATCGATCATAAAAACACACGAACTATTCCTCATGAAGTAGGTCATTTGTTTGGTTGGAATCATCCGCATGCTAATGCAACTTATGAAAGCATTAATTTACAAGCCCACCCGTTTGAACAATTATTAACGGAACAACAACGACAAACAAATTTAATGAGTCAGACTTGGTATGTGCAACGTGCCAAAACCCCATTGGATAAAGCCATTGAGCTTACTCAATATCAAATAAACGTTTTATTAGAGTATTATGATTTAGGATTGCTTAATAAAAACTTCCATCTCAATTATTTTTTGTTTTGGAAAAAATTAGTGTAATACTGTTTTATTTTATATATTTAGAAATCAAATAGTAACAACTTTTTGATTTCTCATTTTAGACTTCTCGTTTTTTGATTTCCGTACGCTATTATTTTTTACAACTTAAATCATTTCAAACTATGCGTAAACATTTACTTTCTACCCTAACAAGCCTATATTTATTAGCTATTTCAACCTATTCATGGGCGCAAACAAATCAATCGTGGATTCAAAAGTATGAGCACAAAAAAGTGTTTGTCGAAAATAAAGGGCAATTTAGTATTCCAGCACATGCCAATAATAAAGAAGAGGTTTTGTATGCTGTAGATCACGGCGGCACAAAAATTTATTTTACTAAAAAAGGAATAACATATACATTTTTAGAAACAACCAAAAAACAAAAAGATGCGAGAGAAATAGCGCGCGAGATGGCTCATGAAAATAAAGAAAAATTGTATTCGCCGGAAGAATACCAAAAACATGAAAAAGAAGAGCGTGCTCTTAAAACAAAAACAGACGATGTAACCATGTTGTTTCAAAATGCCAGTATTAATGTACAATTAGAAGCTAGTGACGAAACATCCGATTATCATAATTATGCTACAATGCAAACTAATGGAACGCTTAATAACATTAGTCACATTAAAGGCTTTACCAAATTAACCTACAAAAATATATATCCCAATATTGATATTGATTATACTTTTTCAGAAAAAGGAGGCTTGAAGTACGCCGTGATATTGCATACCGGAGCAGATGTTACACAACTAAAAATGGAATATGATAATCACATCTCGTTAAGCAATACAGGTGAAATACATATCATTACTAAGTTTGGCGACATCATAGACCATGCACCACTTACTTTTTACCAGCAAAATAAGGCATCTATTATTAATTCTAAATTTATTAAAACAGGTAAAACCGTTTCGTTTCAATTAGATTCTTACGATAATAGTAAAACTGTAATTATTGATCCATGGGTGCAAACACCTGCATATAATAGTAATTGGGACTGTGTATGGGAATGTGAACGTGATGGCGCAGGTAATGTATATACGTTTGGCGGCGTCACTCCTGTGCAAATAATAAAGTATAATTCGGCAGGTGTATTACAATGGACATACAACACACCTTACGATACTACAACATGGATAGGAACCTTTGCTGTTGATAATGTAGGCAATTCTTATGTAACAAATGGTACAGCAGCAGGCATCATTAAATTAAATACAGCAGGAGTATTGCAGTGGACTGTTGGCGGCGGTTCATTAGCTGAATATTGGAACATTGCCTTTAATTGTGATCAAACTAAATTAATAGTGGGTGGAACTGATAATTTAAGAGGCGCTATTTTTGATATTAATACGAGTAACGGAGCTGTAACAGCCACGAAAATAGTAGCATATGGCTCTGCGTTTTCATTTCCACCGAGCATACAAGAAGTTAGGTCAATTACATCTTGTGGCAATGGACGGTATTATTTTTTAACCTTAGATTCGATCGGATATATAAATCAAAATTTAACCTTATGTGGCTCTAATCCTGCAATTTTTAAAACAACGAGCACACACGGTTTTTCTTATAAATGCGAAAATTACAGATATGATAATACGGGCATTATGGCTATTAGGGCTGATTTGAATTTTGTATATACGCATAATGGCACTACCCTATTTAAACGATCGTTAGCAAATGCAGCTATTTTAGGATCGGTGGCTATACCTGGAGGCGCTGCTACTACAAGCTTGGGGCAAAAAGCGGTAAGTTGTAGCGGTATTGATATTGATGCTAGTGGAAATATTTATGTGGGTTCTACTAATGCGGTTACTAAATTCAGTCCTGCACTCGTACAGCTCGGAACAGTTGCTGTACCATTTAACGTTTACGATGTGCACGTTAGTACCGCTGGAAATGTTGTAGCTTGTGGCTCAACGGGTAACTCAGGCACAGCAACTCGAACAGGGTATATACAATCTATTTCATCATTAACAGCCGCTAATTCCTTATCACTAACCTGTTGTGATATTAATATTTGTCCCGTTGCAAATATATGTTCCACTGCTGCCCCTATTACCTTACAAGCTGCAACCTCAGGCGGAACGTGGAGTGGCACGGGCATAACCAATGCCGCTACTGGTGTGTTTAATCCTGCAACAGCAGGTGCAGGCACATTTGTTATTAGCTATAGTTTAGCTTGCGGAGTAGGTACAACAACCATTACTGTTATTACTTGCGGTACTATGTCTGTTTGTAATAATGCAGGAACACTTAATGTTACTGGCGGTACAGGGCCGTATAGTTGGGCTAGTACATCAACATCCATTAGTTGCGCGTCTTGCCCGGGAGGAAATTGCATTCCCTTTGTTTGTTCAGGAACTAGTGTGCCAACATGGACAGCCTCTGGGGGCATTGTTACAGCGCCAAGTGCAGGAACATTCCCAGTTACGCTAACAGACGCTGCTTCGGGCACTACCGTTACTTTAACAACCCTTTCTGGGATTGCAAGTTGTTCGGTGTCCTCGTGCCCAACACTCACCCTTTCTGTTACATCACAAACTAATGTTAATTGCTTTGGAGCAAGTACAGGCTCTGCAACCGTTAATTCTACTGGCGGCACAGGGCCTTATACATACACATGGAGTCCGAGTGGCGGAAATAGTAGTTCGGCCAACAGCCTTAGCGCTGGTATTTACACGGTTTCCGTAAAGGATGCCAATTTATGCCCGGGAGCATTAACCGTTACCATTACGCAACCAACAGCCTCATTAACTGCTAATATAACAGCAACTACACAAGCGACTTGCGGACAAGCAAATGCCAGTGCTACCGTTACGGCAAGTGGCGGCACAACAGCTTATACTTATAGTTGGATGCCAACGGGAGGTACTGCTATTACTACTAATTCACTGGGTGCGGGAAGTGTATCTGTTATTGTAACAGACGCAAAAGGATGTACTAAAACAGCCATCACAACCATCACTAGTGCAAGTGGGCCAACCTTATCCGTGATTTCACAAACGAATGTAAATTGCTTTGGAGCAAGTACCGGCTCTGCAACCGTTAATTCTACTGGTGCCACAGGGCCTTATACATACACATGGAGTCCGGGTAACTTAAATGGTGCAACTCAAACAAATTTAGCCGCAGGCGTTTATACCATTGTTAATGCTGATGCTGGCGGATGTTCGGGAAGTGGTACAGTAACTATTACACAACCAACAGCGTCATTAACTGCTAATATAACAGCAACTACACAAGCTACGTGCGGACAAGCAAATGCCAGTGCTACCGTTACGGCAAGTGGCGGCACAACAGCTTATACTTATAGCTGGATGCCAACGGGAGGTACTGCTATTACTACTAATTCGTTGGGTGCGGGAAGTGTATCTGTTATTGTAACAGATGCAAAAGGATGTACTAAAACAGCCATCACAACCATCACTAGTGCAAGTGGGCCAACCTTATCCGTGATTTCACAAACGAATGTAAATTGCTTTGGAGCAAGTACAGGCTCTGCAACCGTTAATTCTACTGGTGGCACAGGGCCTTATACATACACATGGAATCCGGGTAACTTAAATGGTGCAACTCAAACAAATTTAGCCGCAGGCGTTTATACCATTGTTAATGCTGATGCTGGCGGATGTTCGGGAAGTGGTACAGTAACTATTACGCAACCAACAGCGTCATTAACAGGTATTACAACAACATCCAATACAACTTGTGGCGGAAGCACTGGTTCGGCAACAGTTACAGCAAGTGGCGGAACGTTAGGCTATCTTTATAGTTGGAGTCCGGGCGGTGGCTCTTCAAACATAGCTACAGGCTTAACGGCACAAAATTATGTAGTAACCATTACTGATGCTAAAAATTGTACGGTAACAGCATCTGCACTTATTAATAGTATCGGTGGACCAACAGTAAGTATTACCTCTCAAAGCAATATACCTTGTTCTGGTGGCAATGTGGGAAGTGCCACTGTATCTGCGGTTGGTGGTTCTGGCACTTATACATATACATGGAGTCCGAGTGGTGGCAACGCTAGTAGCGTCAATGGTTTAGGAGCGGGTATGTATACAGTAACGGTAAATTCGGGTGGTTGTATTGGCACAACTATCGTTACGATAACTCAAGCACCAACACTTACATTAAATTTAAGTTCAACATCTGCGACGTGTTCAGCATTAAACGGCTCAGCATGGGTTACTGCTACCGGCGGTTCGGGCGCATATACTTATACTTGGAGTAATAGTAGCAATACCTCATCTATATCAGCTTTAGCCGCTGGAGTATATACAGTGAATGTAAATGATGGAGCAGGTTGTATCAAAACAGGCACTGTATCAGTAGCCGTATCAACGATTACATTTGTTATTGATGCAGGAAATTACACAACCATTCCTACCGGCGGCAGTGCAGCTTTAAACGGAACGGTGCCTGTGGGTAGTACGTATACATGGAGTCCAAATAATACATTAAGTTGTTCTAATTGTTTAAACCCAATTGCTACACCTGCGCAAAGCACCACGTATACTTTATCAGTAACTAATACCAATGGTTGCCAAATGAACGATACCGTAACAGTACACATTGATTTACCATGTGGAGAATTGTTTGTTCCAACTGCATTTTCGCCAAACAATGATGGTTCTAATGATGTATTATATGTTTATGGTAATTGTATTTCCGATTTAATTTTTGTTGTTTTTAATAGATGGGGTGAAAAAGTATTTGAAACAACTGATCCAACGGTGGGTTGGGATGGAACTTTTAACGGAAAGCCCGAAAACCCTGCTGCCTTTGCTTATTATATCAAAGCAAAAGTTGATGGCATTTCAATAACTAAAAATGGAAGTATTGCACTTGTAAAATAAATCAACTTAAAAAACAACACATGATACATTTTATGTTTAAGAAAAAAATGAATTATTATTTATTAATACTCTTATGTTTTATTAGCGTGTTTAATACACAGGCTCAGGATATTCATTTTTCTCAATTTGATGAAACACCCTTGCAATTAAATCCTGCAAATGCCGGAGTAAAGTTCGAAACCCGCGTGATTGCCAATTATAAAACACAATGGCAAAGTGTGAATGCACCTTTTAAAACAACAGCCATTTCGGGTGATTTTAGATTATTAAAAAAGAAAAAACATAATTTAGGAATAGGCTTAGATTTAATTTCGGATAATGCCGCCAATAAAACGATTAAAACAACGCAAGTAAATGTATCTATTTCTGGAATTATCAAATTATCAAGCGTCAGTAAATTGTCCGCGGGATTAATGGCTGGTTACGCTAATAGAGCGTTAAACGGAACATCATACGAATGGGGCAATCAATACAATGGATTAAATTATGATCCTTCAAAACCAACAGGCGAAACTGGCTTAGTTAATAGTTTTTCGTTTTTGGATTTAGGTAGTGGTATTGCTTATCAATATGGTGCTAAGGAAATGTATATTTCTGCTAATAATGCTAAGCAATTTACGATAGGCGCTTCTGTTTTCCACCCACATCAACCATCCTATTCTTATTTAACAAGTGGCACTACTATGTATATGAAATTTGTTTTTCATGGCGATGCGGCTATAGGAATTAAAAATTCAAACTTGGTTCTAAAGCCATCCTACATCGTTTTCATACAAGGACCTAATAAAGAAATTACACCCGGCTTAGCATTTCAATATATCTTGGGTGAGAAATCAAAATATACCCATTTAAAAAAATTCACAGCCATATCTTTAGGTTGTTATTACCGATTAAAAGATGCCGTCATTGCAACGGCTAAATTTGAATATGGCGGATATGCTATTGGCTTGAGTTATGATATTAATTTATCAAAATTGAAAACAGTTTCTTCTGCAAGGGGTGGATTTGAAATATCCTTACATCTTGGGTTACCTCGATCTCAAAAAGGTGTTGCTGGAGCTTCTCGAATGTTCTAATTAAATAAAATCTTCAAAAAAAACATTCGTTTTAAAGTTTCCCTTAAAACGAATGTTTAATAACAATCTCTCAAAAAATCAATTATGCATTAGCGGCTTCCTCAGCTAAAATTGCAATAATTTTATCTTCTATTTCTTGCGCCAAATCAGGGTTTTCAGCAAATAAATTTTTAACTGAATCGCGTCCTTGTCCTAATTTAGTGTCTTCATAGCTAAACCATGATCCGCTTTTTTTGATCACATTTTTCTCAACACCAATGTCAATAATTTCACCAACTTTACTAATGCCTTCTCCAAATACGATATCAAATTCAGCCATACGGAAAGGAGGTGCTAATTTATTTTTGATCACTTTCACACGTGTTCTGTTACCAGTTACTACGTCACCATCTTTAATTTGACTAATTCTTCTAATATCTAAACGTACCGAAGCATAGAATTTCAAGGCATTTCCACCAGTTGTTGTTTCTGGATTACCAAACATCACTCCTATTTTTTCACGTAATTGATTGATAAATAAACAACAGCATCCTGTTTTATTAATCGACCCTGTTAATTTACGTAATGCTTGGCTCATCAAACGAGCTTGTAAACCCATGCGGCTATCACCCATCTCACCTTCTATTTCCGCTTTTGGCGTTAATGCCGCAACCGAGTCAATTACCACAATATCTACAGCACCCGAACGAATTAAATTATCTGCAATTTCAAGTGCTTGCTCACCATTATCCGGTTGAGATATTAATAAGCTCTTCGTGTCTACACCTAATTTTTCAGCATAAGATCTATCAAATGCATGCTCTGCATCAATGATAGCAGCTATACCACCAGCACGTTGCACACTTGCAATAGCATGAATAGCTAGTGTTGTTTTACCAGATGATTCAGGTCCGTATATTTCAACAACACGTCCACGAGGCAATCCGCCAATACCTAAAGCAATGTTTAACCCTAAAGAACCAGTAGAAATAGAATCCATAGGCTCAATAACGCTATCGCCCAATTTCATAATGGTTCCTTTACCGTAGGTTTTTTCTAATTTATCTAAGGTTAATTGTAACGCTTTTAATTTTTCGCTACTAGCAGCATTTCTGTCTACTGCTTCAATTGTGTCTTCTGATACTTTCTTTGCCATGATATTTATTTTATTGTTTTAAGTTACAAATTTTAGGTTTGAATGTTTAGCGCTGTTTAAAACTTTTGACGCTCAAATTCTTTACAAATCTAAATGGAAATTAAAGCAAATGATTGCTATAAATTGTAGCATTATCAAAAATAGCAATGTTTAAAGGGGTTTTAGGCGTAAAAAAATATTTAAATACAACCCAAAACAAGACAAATTAAGAACCCTGTTGAATAATAAATTTTAGTCTCCAAACCAAAAAACAATATTTTTTTAGTAAAATGAACTGTGAATTAAAAAAAAGTATATATTTGCGGACTGTTTTTATAAAATGAGTTAGTACGCTAACAAAAAATATAAAAAACGGGGTGTAGCGTAGCCCGGTATCGCGCCACGTTTGGGACGTGGAGGCCGTCAGTTCGAATCTGGCCACCCCGACAAAGCCTTTGCAATTGCAGAGGCTTTTTTTATGATGTTTAAAGTATATATTTTATATAGTGATTCTCTAAAGAAATTTTACACAGGATTTACTAGTGATATAGAGCAACGGCTTTTACTTCATAATGAAGGCAAAAACCATTTTTCTAAAAAAGGAATTCCATGGAGACTCATCAAATATTTTGATATTGAACTTAACTCTGAAGCTTTAAAACTTGAAAAACTAATAAAGAAAAATGGCGCTAAACGTTATTTAGAAAGAAATAATATTGAATACAGTATTTAAACCGTCAGTTCTCACGCTATAGCGTGATGGCTACCCCGACAAAGCCTTTGCAATTGCAGAGGCTTTTTTTATGATGTTTTTCATAAAACCCTTTACTACACTTAACAAGTCGTTGTTTAAAATGGAAAAATTTTAGTCTTCATTTTATTAGTAAAAACCCTTACTTCGTGTAAAACAACAATACTATGCGCGTACATTTAATTGCTATTGGCGGAAGTGCCATGCACAATATGGCTTTGGCTTTACATGAAAAGGGATTTAAGGTAACTGGTAGCGACGATGAAATAAATGAGCCATCAAAAACTCGTTTAAAAAATGTGGGGATTTTACCTGAAGAAATAGGCTGGTTTCCAGCAAAAATAACAGCCGACATCGATGCAATCATACTAGGAATGCACGCTCGTGAAGATAATCCAGAATTAGTAAAAGCAAAGGAATTAGGATTAAAAGTATATTCATATCCCGAATATATTTATGAAGCCACTAAAGACAAAACTCGCGTAGTAATTGGTGGTAGCCACGGCAAAACTACCATTACTGCTATGATTTTACATGTATTAAATTTTCATAAAATAGATACTGATTATATGGTTGGTGCTCAATTAGAAGGTTTTTCGACAATGGTAAAATTAACAAAAGACGCACCAATAGCGATAATTGAAGGCGATGAGTATTTAGCTTCACCGATTGATCGACGTCCAAAATTTCATTTATACAAGCCCAACATAGCTATATTAAGCGGTATAGCTTGGGATCATATTAATGTGTTTCCAACGTTCGAAAATTACGTGAGTCAATTTGAACAATTCGTAAATTTAATTGAACCTAATGGTTATTTATTTTATTGTCATTCTGATGTAGAGCTATGTAAAGTAGCTGAAAAATCAGGCATTAGGAACCATATTACAAAAATGGCTTATGATATTCCGAAACATCATATCAAAAATGGTATCACCTATATCGAAGAAAATGAAACTGTTATTCCGTTACAAATTTTCGGAAATCATAATTTATTGAATTTAAATGCAGCTCGTTTAGCCTGTAATCAATTAGGCATAACTGATGCGAAATTTTACGATGCCATACAATCCTTCACGGGGGCTTCAAAGCGACTAGAGCTTGTTTTTAAAAATGCACATTTTTCGTTTTATAAAGATTTTGCACATTCACCATCTAAGCTAAAAGCCACTACTCAAGCGGTAAAACAGCAATTTGATAATCGTAAAATAATTGCTTGTATGGAATTACACACATTCAGTAGTTTAAACGAAACATTTTTAGCTGAGTATAATGGCGCTATGAATGATGCTGACGAGGCTATAGTCTATTTTAATCCACACACCATCGAACATAAAAAATTAAAAGCAATTACGCCCGAACAAGTGATGCACTATTTTAATCGCAAAGATTTAAAAGTATTTACCGAGAGTGAAACACTGGTAAATTATTTAAAATCACAATCATTAAAAGATGCTGTATTATTAATGATGAGCTCTGGAAACTTTGATGGGATTGACTTTAAACACTTATCAACTGAATTGCTCATAAATTAATTTAGTACATTGAAGGAATTATATGGCAAAAAAAGTACTTAGAATAATCAATCGTTTTAATATTGGAGGTATTACTTACAATGTAAGTTACTTGTCTAAATATTTAGAGCCGGATTACGAAACTCTTTTGGTTGGTGGTCCTGAAGAAGAAGGCGAAGATAGTTCGTTATATATTCCTCAAAACTTAGGACTAAAACCTTTAGTACTAAAACAATTTCAAAGAGAAATAAATTTAAAAGCAGATTACGCAGCTTATAAGGAAATTAAAAAAATTATTCGGGAATTTAAACCTGACATAGTACATACGCATGCTTCTAAAGCTGGTGCTATAGGGCGCTTAGCGGCTATACATTGTAAAGTTCCTGTTATCATTCATACCTTTCATGGCCATGTGTTTCATTCTTATTTCGGGAAATTAAAAACAAATTTCTATAAATTAATAGAACGTTATTTGGCTCGGAAATCAACAGCAATCATAGCTATCAGTCATAAACAAAAATCAGAATTATCAGATGTTTTTCATATCGCTCCAAAAGAAAAAATACACGTGGTGCCTTTAGGCTTTGATTTAACTAAATTTACGATTAACAAAGAACAAAACAGAAAAGCGTTTCGTGAAAAATATAATCTCAATGAAAACCAATTAGCTATTGGAATCATTGGACGTTTAGCGCCTATTAAAAATCACGATTTATTTATTGAGGCAATTGCTTATCTCAAAC
>JANYGR010000275.1 GCA_025359355.1 Bacteroidota bacterium
AAGACATTTCAGTGCTTTTACGGTAATTATAAGCCACACGCAACATAAAATTCTTAGTAATAATAATTTCTGTTCCAAATGTAAAATGCCTACCTAATTTATCAAACCACGCAGCTGTTTTAGATTGTGTTTTTACCGTAGGCTTATTTGTAAAGGGATCGATGGAATTCTCTTGATTCAACGCACTAGTATAAGTTAAATCCCACTTAAATAATTGATCATATAATACAATGAGGCGGAAAGGCGCTTTGCTTATTTTTTTACTAAATCCAATTTGTATATCAGATGGTAAAGGATCTTTAGCACTACTAGGTGAATAAGACTTCCATTGCCTACCATAATTTTTAGCTAACAAAGATGCTGTGAAATTCTTTTTATTATGATATGTCAATCCCACATCTACAACATTTCCAAAGGAAGAATAAATATCATAATGAGAATAAATAGTTTTTAAGGCGATGCCCAATGATAAGGTTGAATCTTTATTTAAGGTTTTAGCAAAGCTTAAATTCAAACAGTAATCTGAGGCTTTAAATGTCCCTGTCTGCAAATCATATTCATCTCTACCATCAAATTTTCCATAACTAAAAAACTGCAAGCCAGCTCCAAATGTTCCGTATTTCTTAAGCTTAGTAGCAAATGCAAAGTTACCGTAGCTTAGATCAGAAATATAATTGACATAATTAAACGTTAATTGTTTGGCGCAACCTGGATTTAATAACGCTGGGTTACTATGCGCTAAATTCACGTCATTATCCCAAATAGCCATTGTAGCACCTCCCAAAGCATTGGAACGCGCAGGAATAGGCAATTCTAAAATAGGAAATGCTTTCGTGCCCGATATCTGACCAAACAAGCTAGTTGCTGATAAAATACAAAAATATGATATTATTTTTTTCAATGTTTATAGAACGATTGATTGTCTGATTTATTGTGTGCTACGAGTTAGATTTAAATACATTTGTTTCAACCCATCCTTTACCCCACTCTTCTTTTTCTTGATCTGTCCAAATTTCGGGATAAAAAATACGCTTTTGAAAACGTGGTGGCAAATACTTTTGCCAATTAGTACCACCAGTTGCTGCAATATCTTCAGTGTTTTGTTGTAAATACCTTACAGCACTCTTGTAATGCATCAAAGGCCAATTAATATTTACATTAATATCTAATACTTTTAAGGCATTAATCAATTTTTGATTTTGTTTATCTTTTTCTGGCAAAGCTTTATACTTGGCCCACATATTTTTTGTTTGATACTCATTTGCTAAAGCAATAAATTCTTTCGCATATTTTTTCTCAAACTGATTTAATGTTAATGTTTTTTTACCGGTAGAAAGCTCTGTAGCGCCTTTGTTCCAATAAATATGCTGAAACATATCTTCTATATTAGCCTTCTTTCCTTCAAAAGTTGGGCGCATATCCTTATCTACTAAATTGAAAAAATCAGTGGCACAAATTTCTATTTTACGATACTGAGCGCTCTGAAATCCACTAGCAGGAAGCAACGCCATACGATAACGTAAAAACTGTTCTTTCTCCATACCATCAACCATAATCTCAAATGACTTGGTTAACGATTCAAAATAACGATTGATCCTTGTAATTCGCTCTGTAAAAAAATCAACGCTCAATGAATCTTTCCACCCTAAATTATGTCCATTTGGTTGAATATTTGGTCCATTATTCCCTATTTGATTCATTTCATGTAAGCTCAACTTAAAATACAATTCTGTAATTTGATGATACATGATAAAAATTTCTTCGTCAGGAAAATCTGTTTTGGGATTTTGCAAGGTCAATAAAGTGTCTAATTGCACATAATCCCAATACGTTAGATAATTAGATAATAACAAGCCATCTAAATATCCTTCGAGACTTTGTCCCATTTGGCTATATTTTTCTTCGAGTTGTTTAACTCGTTCAACAATTTCAGGTTTCAGTTCCATTAAATGATATAAAAGCTCTAATGTAAAAAAAAGTAACCACAGATTCATCTATTTAAACTAAAAAAGATGAATCTGTGGTCGAAAAAAGCTAAAATATCAGAATCTTTATTTAACCTCTGAAGTGACGTTCGCTAAATTTTTTACGCTAATGATATCAAGCTTAACAGAGCCTATTAATAATTTAGCTTGGGCACGAAGTGGAACGTGATTTTTATCGTCCGAAATCCACACGTTCAGGTCATCTTCATGTTTAAATATTCGTCCTTTTTGAACGATTGGTCTGAATTTTAAGCATTTGAATTTTCCGATTTCTGTTTTGATTTCATCCTTACCAACATAACGAATTTTCATTGGCCAAATTTCTTTATCCACAATACTATTAATTTGAAAAACATCTCCTTCTTTAGCATTTGACAAATCTAAATTACGAGCCGAATAAAACGCTGAGATCATATCTTGTGTTCCTGCAGGAATATCAACTTTTTCGCCAGCTCCAACGTCTACTTTATTAGTATAATGATTAAAAGTATAATCTTGATTAATAACCACACCGCCTTCATACACACGTCTTACAAACATCCATGGTAATAAAGCGTCTTTGTCTATAAACGTTTCATAACGATCACGTACTTTGAAAAACCAATCAAAAGTACCTCTTGAATAACCATTACCAACTATATGATACACTTGACGTCCAGAAACATCAATTATATCAGGCTTTACCTCTAATGTTGCGATACCAGCGTCTATAATTCCATAGTGTAATTTATAGGATAAAATTTCTCCTGCTTTGAATGCGTCATTTTGTTTAAATGGTAATTCTTTAACTGGAGTATTATCGGGTTGTTGAAGAATTTGTTCTAATTTATCTTGAGAAGACATGTAATGTCCAGCAGAACATAAAGCCAAAGTTGCAATAACAGCTGTAGTTATAAGCGCAATATGTTTAGTCGTTTTCATATTAAAGTTGTTTTGCTCTATAAATTCAAAACTTGTGCCAGTATAAAGATACAAAATTTTAGAATGTTAAAATATGCAAATTCTTATTAGCTAACAAACACCTCAATAATTTAATTATCTTAGAGTATCAAAAATTAATCAATAATAACAACCTAAAAATGCTGCCTAATGCTAACATATTATTGTACGCTAAATTGTTGCAAATTCAAAGCAACAGCATCAAGAAAATGAGAACGGTATTAATTCTTATTATATTCCTTTTTACAAATAATTTATATGCTCAGTTTTATGGATGTGACGATCCTTGCCCTGAAAAAATTAAAGGGTTTGATATTTTGCTGAAAGATACCCAACAAATCAGTAATGTAAATTTTTACCCTCTGTTAATGGACTTTCGGTTCTATAATAAATGTTATTGCGTTTATGCATTTAATCATTATTATCAAGATTATGAAGATAGAACAAAAGACACCTGCATTAGTGAAAATCAGAAATTAGCTCTAAAAACATATCAAGATTTAAATGAAATAATAAAGAAACGATTAAGTAAATATGTTGAAATATCACAACCTAAATTAAGTTATTTAGATAGTGCTATTGTGATGAAAGAGTTTAGCAAAATCAAATTAGAATTTGCCAATTCTGATTCTTTAAAAGAGGATGTTAATAAGAATGTTTCACCTGAACTGTGTGCAATATTGAAAAAATTCTCAGCAGATGAACATGTTTTTGTCGACTATCTTAGTAACACATGTAAATCTGTTGTATATAATACAGAAGGTAAATTAAAATTATACGTTATTAATTTAAAAGAACAAAAAATAAAATATTATAACATGATCCAATTTTGTGTAAAATATGATGAGGCGATTCCTCCTGAGCAAACTATACGGAGAGTTTTTAAACCTTATTTAGAACATTTGAAAAAAGTATATAAAAATCATGTTAAAACTAATTAAATATTAATTTTAGTACACGGACAAATTGTTCAATTACATAAAAAAGTTAAACATTAAATGATTTATAAAAACAAAAATATCCACACTATTAAATTAAAATTATTTGTTTTAGCTTTTATTTTAATTAGTGTAATAACTTCTTATAAAAAAACAGAGGCTGTGGCTACTAATGGAGTTCCTATCTTTGTGCGGACATAATTTAGTTGACCTAAAGTGGCTACCTTTAAAGCTAACAGTTTATACCATTAACTGTTATTTTTTTTCTTGATTTTATTAAGATACCTTCTAAAGAGCTCTGATAAATTTTCAAATTCTTCCCTATAAAAAATACCGACTCCCTGTGTAAAAGGCCCTCCACTATTTAAAATCTGAGTATTATCATTACTGCGATTAAAGCCCTTTACACGGTATCTACCAGATTGTGAGAGTTTGTATTCAATAGTTACATCTCCAATTAAATTACTGCTATTGCTACTTTTATTTGCATTATTATTTACTCCAAAATTTCCATCAATGGTTAAGCGGTTATTAAATAATTGTTTATTGAGTGTAAGATCTAATTGGTCGTTACTAAGTCCTGTACCTGGCCTGTAATTTACACCTACATCAATATCTCTAGTTACTCCATTGAGCCAATTACTTAACTTATTACTCAACATTTCGGAACCCGTAGCTGCCGCAGCGCCAGAAGCGCTAATACCACCACCCCCACTTACAGATACTGGTGTAATAAAACTTCTTAATAGTAATAACGAAAATACTTGACGATTCAATTCATTAGGATCTGATAAAATACTTTTAATGATAGATCGAGAATTCTCATCAATGGTTGGTAAATCAATACCAAACGTAATATCTGGTTGGGTTAATTTATTACGCATGTATAATTTACATTCTACAGGATAGCGTTTACCAGAGGAGTCGGCTGGATAAATAGGCCTAACAGAGGCGCGCTGTCTATAAACAGCTTCTATATCAATAACCGCTTTATATACATTTCCGTTCCATTTAATGTTACTTCCTTTTTGAATATCAAATTTTTTGGTAATGAAATTTTCTAACGTAAATAAATAATCACCCGAAGTCAGATTATAATCACCAAACATATCAAATTTTCCTTTGGAGTTTATTTTCATATTCAAATTTCCTTCTCCTCTAGCTTTAATTACATCTCCTGATTTTTCATCAAAAATAAGTTGTACCTCAGCATCCGGCGTTGCTTCTAAATTAAAATCCAACGAAAAATTAGAAGGTGTTACATTGGTTATTTGTTTGATAGTATCTTTTGTAACAAAATGAATAAAATCATTCTTACCCATTTCAGCAGGCCCGTCTAAAGGGATATACATGTGAGTACCTGCATTCGTTTTCATGTTAATTTCCATTTTAATATCGTCCAGAAAACCATATAAACCAGCATTTCCAGAAGCATAAGCCGTACCATAATAAGTAGAATTATTAGCAGAAGTTGTATTTAATAACATGAGTTTATTGGTATTAACGTCAAAGTCGATACGCATATTTTTGAAATTATCATGGAAAATATTCCCAGATAAAACACCACTATTACCTACTTTATCTCTAACCTCTATATTATCAAAATTGATTTGCGTAGGTTTTATTTCTACGTTTCCACTAAGACTGTATTGAACATTCAAAAAATCAACTAAAATGACACTGGATAATAATTTGAATTTCCCATTAATATCAGGTCTATCTAGCGTGCCGGTAATTGTTCCGATACCATTTATATAACCCCTCTTAATCGTCATAATACCTTTTAAAAATGGTTGAAGAAGGGAAATGTCAAGTGGCTCAGCTCTGAAAGTGATATCGAGATTCTCTGTTGTTTTTTTCGGGTAGTAAAAACCATTAAATTGGAAATTTTTCAATTGATTTCCATCCAAATCACTGCCAAATGCTGAGTAACCATTGATACTCATCGCTTCTTTTTCAGGATTATACTCACTTTTTATTTCGCCATTACCAATTAATCTATTATTGAATATAAATTGATTAAAATTAATATCACTATTAATGATCGTTTGTCCGAATGCCGCATTTACATTGACATTACCGGTAACCGTACCATCTAAACTAATTTGGGAATGAACCAATAACACATTAAATTGATTAAGCTTAAAATTTTGTATAAATACATTTATTTTATCTTCATGTTTGGCAGACAATATTCCATCAAACGTAATTAACTGATTTTGATTATATAACGTAATGGGGTTAACCGTTACAGCATAAGCTGTATCAATAGAAATAATATTTTCTTTAACTAATTGCCATGTACTATCAGCGATGGTGAATTTTGATTTTTCAATGGAGATGTCAGCTTTAGTATTACCAAAATAGGCGTTACCAGTAATATTTCCAGCATTATTGGGTGATATAAAATTATTCCAACCAATATCAAATTTAGACGTTCTATCATTTGAAGTAATATTGACAGAGGGATTTTGAAAAGCAAAGCTATCTGTAATATTTATTTTTTTAGAGTTATATAATACATTAATACCATGTGGTAAAGAGTTAATGATTAAATTATTTTGTTTGAATTTAACGCCATTATAATTGACTTGGTCGCTCGTTGTATTAAGGTATAAATAATTAATGCCTGCATCAAAAGAACCATCAACTATGGTATTTGGACTAATCATTAATTTTTTTAAAAACAATTCTTTTACAATTGTGAAGTTTTTTACTTTAACTGTTATCTCTGCTTTATCATTATAAATGTGACGAGTAGTTGTTTTAAAAAATGTTGGGAAATAGGCATTGAAATATTGTTTAAAGGCGTTTGGTAAAGTGCTTAATTTATATTTTCCTGATAGTTGTAAATTAGCAATATTAGAATTTAGTTTAATGTTTTTAGTAGTTGTGCTCTGATCTAACTCCAAATTAAAGCTACTTAACGTATATTGTTTTTCTGAATTAGTATATATCGTATTGTCAAAATTAACAAGACCAGAAAGGTTATCAATATCATCACCACTCAGATTTATCAATATTTGCGATGATACTTTACCATTTAATTGAGGCGTAGATAAATGTGTTTTTTCTAAATCAAAATTATTGATGGTAGAGATAAAATCCATTTTAGGGACTTTCTTATTAAAATCTATTGTTCCATCAAAATCAAAATCAGCGTTAGGATCTTTACTAATTAAATCTCCTTTAAAAATATTGTCTTTAAATAACCCATCCACTTTGACGTTTTCATATTTATAGTTGTTATAAGTAATAGCTTGTATATTACCATCTAACTTAGTATTCATACTTTTTGCCTCAAAACCTTTACCCTTAATTTTAGCAGAAAGTGAAACAGGGCCAACTACACCTACACTTGGAAATAATTTTGAAATATTAAAATTATTAGATTGAAGCGTTCCTGAATATTCTACAAGCTTAGTATCAGTTACATTTTTTAATGCTAAATCCGTTTTTACACTACCAATAGCCGTTTTCAAAGTACCATAAGCTACAAAATCATCTAACAATCCATCAAACTTTCCTTTGTAATCAATCACGCCTAATTTGCTAAATTCGTTAGGTAACTTTAAATAAGTGGGTTTAGTGAAGGGAGGTAATGGAAATGACTCTAAATCAGCTTTAGATGTTCTTAATTTTTCAGCATCAAAATGAATAAACGTAGTCTTAAAATCAGGTAAGCCGGTCATACTGATATCGCCTTTAAACTCAGTATTCTTACCGTATGTAACATCCATTTTGGTTCCACTCAGATCGTTCACAAAGCCACGAACCTTCCCTTTAATTAAAAAGGTTTCATTAAACCCATTAATATATTCGGCAAAATAAGTAACATCTTTCATACACAACTTTGTGCTGTCTTTCAAATTTCCCTTCATATAAATCTTCGTAATAAAATCAGTGTAATCAATCCAATGATCATATTTGAATTGAAGACTGCCTTTCACTAAACTACATTCTGTTTGCAAATACAAACTATCACAATTAAGCTCTGTGGATGAGACACGAGCCTTTGTTGTTAAATTTTTAAGTACGATGCCGCACTGCTCCTTCGCACTTAAATGTGTTATTTGTGCAAAAATAGTATCACCTCTAAAATCTATATCTGAAAGCTTACCGTACAGATTTGACACATGAATGTTGTTGTAATTCATGTTTTGAACTACCTTGCTAGTGTCCCTTAACAAATGATAGGTGAAATCTACATTATTTAATTTCAACGCTCCATACTTAATAATCCAAGGAGCAGAAGTATTTTTTTTAGTGGTATCTGTTGATGCAAAATAATCGGCTAAGAATTGAAAATTAAAATCTTCTTCATTTTTATATTTCAACAACTTTACTTTCACATCTGTCAATTCGGCTTCATCAAAGTTTAAATGGCGCAATTCATAATCGAAGCCGCTAACATCAAGTCGAATGCTTTTGCCTGATACAAGTGTATCGCCATGCTTATCTCCCACAAAAATTCCTTCGAGCGTTACATTTTTGACGAATGAAATTTTAAGTCTATCAATTTCTACTTTGGTACCAAGTTCCTTACTAAGGTAATTGGTTGCTCGATGAGCTGCCCAAGTTTGAAACGTTTCTGTTTGCCCAACAAAAAATAACGTCAATAAAAGTACAAGCACCAATAATACCGAAAACAATACTGTTTTCAATAATATTCTTGTAATTTTACCGAGCATTTTCATTGAGCATAAAAATAATGATTAATACTGAGGATATATATATTTTAGGCATCGAATCGAGTTGCGATGATACCTCATGCGCGATTATAAAAAATGGCCTTCTATTATCAAATGTAACTGCCAATCAAAGCATTCATGAACAATACGGTGGTGTTATACCTGAATTAGCTGGTAGAGATCATCAAAAAAATATAGTACCCGTTGTGAATGCTGCCATTAAAAAAGCAAATGCCAATTTATCACAAATTAGCGCTATTGCTGTAACGCGAGGCCCTGGTTTAAGTGGCAGTTTGTTAGTGGGGCTATCCTTTGCGAAATCATTATCGCTGGCATTACAAATTCCTTTGATAGAAGTAAATCACATGCAAGGTCACATATTAGCCCATTTTATTGAGGAAGCAGACAACAACAAACAACCTGAATTTCCATTTTTATGTTTAACGGTGAGCGGTGGGCATACACAGATAGTAAAAATTACTTCGCATTTGCAATTTGAATTACTTGCTGAAACCGAAGATGATGCTGTGGGTGAAGCGTTTGATAAGGCTGCCAAAATTTTAGGACTGCCCTACCCTGGTGGTCCATTAATAGATAAATATGCAAAGCTCGGAGATGCTAGTAAATATAAGTTTCCTATGCCACAGCTTAAAAATAATAACTATAGTTTTAGTGGCATCAAAACTTCTTTTTTATACTTTATTCAAGAGCATGTAAAAGAAAATCCCAATTTTATTTCTGAGAACTTGAATGATATTTGCGCGTCTTACCAAGCTCATCTAATAAAGTATTTACTCAAAAATGTATTAGCCGTCAGTAAAGAAACTAACATTAAACAAATAGCCATTGCTGGAGGTGTGTCCGCCAATTCAGTATTAAGAACCGAATTAGATGTATTAGGAAAAAAACACCAATGGCAAACTTATATTCCAAAATTTGAATATTGCACCGATAATGCCGCTATGATTGCTATAACAGGTTATTATAAATTTTTACAAAAAGAGTTTTGTGGATTAGATGCGACTCCATTAGCAAGGTATGATATTTAGTTTTCCCGCAGATAGCGAAGATGTTCGCTGAGAAAATTATCTACCTAGTTTGTAAAATCAATAATCATCAATAAAATAAATCCGCAAAAATTAGCGAAATCTGCGGAACTCTTC
>JANYGR010000010.1 GCA_025359355.1 Bacteroidota bacterium
AGCCTTGGTAATTTATATATTACAGAGCCAAACAAAACGGCAACGGGTTATAAAAAAATTGAAAGACTCGATGCTAAAATTAACGAAGGCTTCGAAACTACAGGCAGCATGAACGATGCAGGTGATGTGTTTGTGTTTGCAAGTAACCGTAAAGAAGGGGCCGGCGAAAAAGATATTTACATAATCCGCAAATTAAGCAATGGCAAATGGGCAAAGCCACAGGATTTAGGAGAAAATATTAATACCAAATACAACGAAGATTTTCCGCACCTCAGCAAAGACGGCAACACCTTATACTTTGCGTCCGAAGGTCACTCGAGCATGGGTGGTTACGATTTATTTAAAAGCGAATGGAACGATGCGCAAAAAGCCTGGAGCGATCCTCAAAACTTAGGTTACCCAATTAATGATACGTATGATAACGAAAACATTTCCTTTATCAACGATGGCGCTTATGCTTATGTATCAGCTATTAGAGACGGAGGCTTAGGCGATAGAGATATTTACAAAATAAAATTTAATGAAGTAGATACACGCTATTGTATTGTAACAGGTTATGTAACTACATCTGACTCAACAGAAGCCACTATTAAAATTTCGATTGCAGCAGCTAAACCTGGCAGTAAAGAAGTGTTGCGCTTTGTACCTATACAAAAAACAGGTAAGTATGTAATGACTCTAACCCCCGGCACTTATACGTTAGACATCAAAGCAGATGGCTATGAAGACATGCACACAACCTTTATTATTTACGACTTACCCTTTCAACCAGAAAGAGCCAGAGATTTTTTGTTGAAACGAAAACCTTAAACATACACTTTAATTACCTTTAATACCAAGCAACACGTGAAGCCACCCAAAAAAACCATAGACAAAACAAAGCCTAAAACCAAAGCAAAACCTACAACCAAGACTGTAGCTAAACAGGTGGCAAACAAAAAAGCGAAAGAAAAACCAGCGTTTAGTTTAAAAGGTATTCCTGCTCCCTTCAAATGGATTTGCGCCATCGTCATTGATAACGCCTCCTCGCAAACCGAATGCGACGAATTAATATTAGCCGGCATCAATGCTTTTGAAAGCCTACACGAAACTGAAACACCTGAAACAGCCGCTAAAAAAGAAGTGCAAGTTGTCACTCAAGCCATCTTAACAAAGAAAGCAACTTATAATACCCCCGAATAAAAACAAGTAAATATTTTTTTAGAGCTACAACCTAACACCAATCACACACACATCATCTACTTGTTCTAAGGTTCCGCGCCTACTCATCTTTATTTTGAAGCACTTAATAAAGGCATTGTTTTTTGTGCCAAACAAACTTTTAATTTTTATGCTCATTTTTTTGGGTATAAAAAAGTGTTTCGCAAACCTAAAGCAAAAAAGAAACTTGGTTTTAGAGCTACTTCTATTTTTGAATACTTACATATTGATACTACTTTTTTGCCAACACTAGCAAGTGGTGTGCAAAAAATAGCAATGGTTAAAGATAATTTTTCTAAAGCTCCTCTTCATTTTATAAGAGTAGATGCTTCGCAAAATATTAACAGTAATTTTATAAAACAACTTTTACAGCAAACCTTTGATAAATACAAACTATACGATCGCTCGCATGCCATACAAATTGTATCGGATGGTGGTTCTGAAAATAAAGGCGAAGTTTTGCAATGGGTTGATAGCATAAAAGCGCCACCTTGTGTAAAAAAAATTACTGCTAAAACAGATTTATTTCCTCAATCAAACTCTATGATTGAAGGTAGTTTTCATTTGTTTAAACATAATTTTTTAAAAGGTGAATTGCTTTATGATGCCGATACTTGTGATAAAAAATTAAATGAATTTACAGAGCATTGCCTTCATAGATATTTTGGCGAATTACATGGACTAACGCCACAACAAATTTTAGATGGTGAAATGCCTGATAAGCATAAGTTTAAACTTCAAATACAAAACGCAAAAACCGAACGTTTACAAACTAACAAAACATTTAATGGCTGTACTTTACCTAATTGCTAAATAACCCCCTTAAACCACCTACAAAAGCATTTATTAACCACTCTTGCTAAACAAATAAATTAATTTATGAGGTGGTTTGTTGCCTAAAAACAAAACTATTTTTGTTAACCCACCTTTTTATAAAAAATTTATCAACCTCCCAAAACCCTTATTTTACTGCTATTGACCAATATTGGAACACTTTGTATGTGTTTTATTTAGTTTGGTGCTAAGCGACGTGAGGAAGCAAAACAAAGCGATAGCGATAATTAATAAGAGCGTTAGCGATTATATGCGAAGCATAATAATAACAAGCGATAGCGGAGCATTAATAAACAAAAAGCGTAAGCATTATATTTTTTTAGATTAACCTAAACTTTTATTTTTGCTACGCAAGCACGGATACCTCTCGCACTCTCAACCCTTCAAATCCGTGCAAACACTGTGTGTGCTATCTCCGAGCTAACGGGTTTTTATTTTACAATTTTAAGATTGATTAATGTTAGTCTTTGACAATTATTAATTTTTCTTAATTTATTTGGATGACAAATAATTCCATCTGTTATTTGAAAACCACAACAATCTTCTTGTGATTTATGATTATTAAGATTAAACACAACTATTTCAGCTTTAAATAAAAAAAGGGTTATTCTCATATTCTCATATTGTGAAATATACTGCATTAATTTATATGTCTTATTTAAACTGAAATCAAATATATCATCTGTGAATTTTAAGCTATCTATAGAATGAATCACTTTATTCTGTAACAAATATTCAACGTCAGGGTAATCTAAATTTTTTAGTATTTTTTCGTTTTGTTTTAAAAATAAAAGCAAATTTGCGTTATTACTAATAATATTATTAAAGGTATCTGATGCCAATTTTCTATTAAACAAATTTAATGGTATAACAGTTTCGTATTTTTCAATATAATCTAATTGTTTCCCTTCATACATATAACAAATAAAATATCCTTTTAGCGTATCTAAATTCACTACAGATGCAGTTAAAAAATTACTGTAAATTATAAGACAAAATAAAATTAACGATTTCATAATTATGGTCTTGGGTCTAGCGGAACTGTTTCTAATATTTGTTGGATTTCGGAAGGCGTTGCACCACTATTTTCTGGGGTTGTACTCATTATACCTTCTTTAGGATAAATTGCTCCATGATTTAAATTTAAATCATGTCCTATTTCATGTGTAATTTCGCCAACTTCAGAATTATTAGTAGCACTAAATCCTTGGTAGTTTGGGTCTGTTTTATCATAGTAAGATGGATTTAAAAATATTTTATCTCCAGTATAAAAAGCAGGTGTTCCATTGGGAACAGGGTTTCCTTTTTCATCTACATTATCCCACACTTTTGCAGGATCAAGTCCTGCTTTTTTCAAGACTTCGTTCGTCCCCATAATAAGAACGCCTCCTAATTTATAATAATTTCCTTTCCCATCAGAAATACTTGAACCATCTTTATCTTTTAAATATAATTTATTTGCCGATTCAGAATTTACGATGCCCCCATAAGAATTAATCTTAGACTCTCCTGCATCAAAAAGCGAAATACAAAATTGAACTAATGCGCACGCATCTTTTTCTAAAATTTCTCCGTATGACAATTCAGGAGCGCCCATTTTAGCTTCTCTTACAGCTGCATCTCTGGCAATAGGATCGCTAATATCTTTTATTTTTATAGATGTTCCTAAGTTATTATTAAGAATTAAGGCAATATCTATTTCCATTTTTTCGATTTCTTTAGCTGTAATTATAATAGCTCCAGGCCCAGATGTTATTATACCATACATAGCTTGAATTTGCACATTACCCTGCCCTGTATTAACTTTTATTTCCTCGCCATCTAAATCTATAGCACTAATTGGCATATTCCCCGCAAATTGATATGGCGTATACCATAGATAAGATTTTGTTAAAGGGTCAACACTTAAAAACTTACCTAAGTTTGGATTGTAAATTCTAAATCCATAATCGTAAGTAGCACCGCCACCACCCATGCCCTCAGGGTCTTTGCGCTTGCCATTAAAACCATATGCGTAGCTAGTTCCAGAGTTTACGCTACGTCCTTTCATTTCAAAACCAAAACTATAATAATCATTAGCCGTTAAAATTTCAGAGCTAAAATAATCAATTATTCCATCATTATTACCGTCAACCGCAATTTTCCTATCACTAACAACTGTTAGTACATTACCTAAATGGTTTGTTAATTCAAAACGTTTATTACCAAGGGTTCTACTATAAGCAGTTGGGCAGTTTCCAAAAATAGGGTTACCACTTGGTAAGTGTTAGGAACCAACAAATAAGTGGTTGGATTTTAAATAAAAAAATCCCTCTACAACCAGTAGAAGGATTTTTTGAAGAATGATTGTCGCCTCTACGGCAATTCTTTTTTTTATTTTTTTATTTTAAAATGGCTAATAAGGTTACACTTTAAAAAAAGATGATTGGCTTTTTGAGTGAACCTTATACCAATTGTAATAAATAAATGGTCCAAAGATTAGAAGTTATTTTTTATAAAAACGACGAACAAAAATTATTGTGTAGCCTAAGCTACAGAATAATTTTTTGAGGAAGTATTGATGAAAAAGAACGATAATACTGGGCTATTTATTTGTTATAGTTGGTATTACTTATTTGTTTGTTTTGCAACTCGTGCTCTCGGTTGGTTCACTTCCAGAAGCACTATTTCAGAATGTAAATAACGTGCGGCTTCTGCCGAATCTTTTACTTTAGCAGCACTACGCCTCAACATGTCTTCTTCAAATTCTTTTAGTAGACTCTTTCTCAGACCAATTTTTTTCCAATGTTCGGAGTCAGTTTGTGTTTTTGAAATACCACGTGCAAGCGCTAAAGCGTCTATTAACGCTTGATTGGCCCCTTGTCCTTTAAACGGACTCATGGGATGCGCAGCATCACCTATGAAGGTTACATTCCCACATTGGTCTAACAAATCTTGTGTCAAAACTTCTCGGTCAAATACCGGATAACCCGAAACATGTTCAGCTAATGTTGCCGATACTATCTGCGGAATAGGTTCATGCCATTGCGTTCTGCGACAAGCCTCTTCCTTTAGCGCATGTTGCCCTTGTGCACTTAAAACCTTTGCCTCATTTTCTGATATTAAAAAACTCAATTGCCACATCACCGAGTTTGTATCATAAGGCATCATGTAAATGCGCTCATTACCATTGGATGTTTGAAATACTGTGGCCGAATCTAATAAAGAACGCTCAACGCCTTTTAAAGCAGATAAAGGGCAAATCCCCAGTATCACCATACAACCTAGGTAACGTAAAGGAGTGGCATCCTCACCAAGCACTAATTTTCGTACGGTACTTCTGATGCCATCAGCACCAACCACTAAGTCTGCCTTCGCTTTTTTTAGCTCTCCATTTACCTGGAAGCTCAATTCAACACCTTCATCTTTTAAGTCCTTCATATCAATTAATTGATGTCCCCACTGCACCATATCCTGTTTACCAAGTTGCTTAAGCAACGCTAAACGCAACGACTGCCGAGCGATATGAATATTGGTGCGCTTAGGCGACGATTTTGATGCTGCATGACTATAATTTCTCATGCCCCACTCTGCCACTATTTTCCCAGCTGTGTTATGCACCACATGCCTTGTTGAAATTAACCCATCTTTTAATGAAGTTATCCCTAATGCGTGAATGGCTTTAGTGGCCTGTTGTATGGTGAGTCCATAGCCTTGCGAACGCATTTCGAAATTGGTATCACGTTCATACAATGTAAATGGAATTCCTCGGTGCAAACAGGCTATAGCCAAAGCCACGCCTCCA
>JANYGR010000072.1 GCA_025359355.1 Bacteroidota bacterium
TTTTGGATCAAATGGTGTTGGATTTTGTACCACTGAAATTAAGGTAAATGGAAAAATCACTACTGATGAAATTAATTCAAGTGCTTTTGAAATTGATTTAGCGTCGATGAATATTAAACCGGGACAAAAAGTGACTATCGAAATCATTCACAAAAATGACTGCGTGCCAGTTGTATTAAATCCGGAAGTTTTAAAGCCTCGTCCTACTTACGAAGTAGTGAGCATGAATATCAATTCATCCGGGATTTTAAAATGGACAGCTAAAAATGAAAGCGGTCCTTTACCATACATTGTAGAACAATTCAAATGGAATAAATGGGTGTATGTTGGCGAGGTTCAAGGCATGGGTACGCCAGAAAACCATGATTATTCTTTTCAAGTTTCAACACATAGTGGTGAAAATAAATTCAGAGTGAAACAAGCCGGGTTAGGCGTTGATGCAAAGTATTCAAGTTCGGTAGTATTGAATTCTATGACAGACAGGCCAACATATATGTTAAGTAAAAACACAAAAGCAATTCAGTATTCTACAGAGACTGCTTTCGAAGTGTATGATGCCTTTGGTAACGTTGTAAAAAAGGGATTTGGAAATGAAACGAACATTGAAAATTTACCTAAAGGGAAATATTACTTGTGTTTTGATAATCAAGTGTCTGAGTTCGATAAGAAAAAATAAGTATACATAAAGTATTTCAAAGCCCGTTCATTACAATATGAACGGGCTTTTTTATGGATGTATTTTTTATAAATCCTTTAATACCAACAATTATTACTTAAATTTAACCTCTGAAAATGCAAGATCCACAAACAGAGAAAGAATTTATAAAAAATCAGTTTAAGAAATTAAACTGTTGTGTAATTATACCTACATATAATAACTTCAAAACACTTGATAATGTTATTCAATCCACGCTTGATTATTGTGATGAAGTTATTGTAATTGATGATGGGTGCACCGATTCTACTCAGGAAATAATTACTAAATACCCCCAATTAATAACGGTCAAACATGCTATAAATATTGGTAAAGGAAAGGCATTAAGAAGTGGTTTTACGGTTGCAGTTGAAAAAGGATTTGATTATGTAATTAGTATTGATAGTGATGGGCAACATTTCCCAAAAGATTTTAGTGCATTTTTAGATAAGATAGAAGAAAGCCCTAGTAGTTTGATAATAGGAGCTAGAAATATGGCAGTTGAAAATGTGCCAAACAAAAGCAATGTTGGAAACAGAATCAGTAATTTTTGGTATAAGGTTGAAACCGGCATTTCTCTTAATGATACGCAAAGTGGATTTAGATTATATCCGGTAAAACAATTAAAAAACATCTGGTTTTTTACTACCAAATTTGAATTTGAAATAGAAGTAATAGTAAAAGCTGCATGGCGTGGAGTCCCTGTAATATCAGTGCCTGTAAGTGTATATTATGCGCCGCCGGACGAGCGTGTTTCTCATTTTAAACCTCGTAGTGATAGCACTCGTATTAGTTTTTTAAATACGTATTTAGTGACTTTAGCTATTTTCTTTTGGTGGCCAGTAATGCTTATTCGTAAACTAAGTGTTACTGATTATAAAAAAGTTTGGAAAGAAGAAGTGATTGCTTCGCATGAAAGCGCCTTGAATAAAGCTATTTCCGTGGGAGTTGGTTTATTTTTTGGCATAGTTCCTATTTGGGGATTTCAATTTGCATTAGCCATTTTATCGGCTGTATATTTTAAATTAAATAAAGTCATTGTCGGATTGTCAGCACAAATAAGTTTCCCGCCTTTAATTCCATTTATATTGTATGCCAGTATAAAAATGGGAGAAGTTGTAATGGGAGAAAAAGTTGATCTGATTTTCAGCAAGTCGTTATCGTTGCAAGAAATAACAAAAAACATACTGGTATATTATGTGGGAGCAACTGTTTTGTCTGTAGTAGCGGGAGTTATTGGATTTTTAGTTACGTTGATTACACTTAAATTATTTGGCTATAAACAAAACACTTATGACAAACAATCCTAATCGTTACTTTATTATTAATAAGCCATATAAAATGGTATCGCAATTTGTTAGCCCAGATAATGTGCGATTATTAGGAGATTTAGAATTTGATTTTCCGGAAGGAACACATGCTATTGGTAGATTAGACAACAATTCGGAAGGGTTATTAATTTTAACGACTAATAAAAAAGTGACGGTTTTATTATTTCAAAGCGAAAAACCTCATAAAAGAAAATATTTAGTTCAAGTTGAAAAAGTGGTAAATGAAGAACGTCTTAATCAACTTAGAACAGGTATTAAAATTAGAGTAAAGGGCGGTGGTGATTATATCACGACTCCTTGTGAAGTTGAAATAGTTGAAAAGCCCAAAGATTTATATAAGCGCAATCACGAATTCAGAGAGGACTTGCCTCACACCTGGCTTACGATTACTTTAACTGAAGGTAAATACCATCAAATACGAAAAATGGTTTCTGCAGTTCATCATCATTGCAAGCGATTAATTAGAATTTCTATCGAAGATTTAGAAATCGAAGATTTGCAGCCTGGAAAAGTGAAGGAAATTGAAGAAGAAATCTTTTTTGAAAAACTTAAAATTGATAACTGGAAAGTTGACTAATGTTGGAGTTTTTTTGTACAAAACTCATCTTACTTGATTTAATTATCCTTTATGTTTGAATTAGCATGTTTCTGAGCATTTATTTAACTATTTTTCTGTTAAATATACATACAATACCGTAAAAATTTCTATTTTTATCATTTAATAAACCTAATCTGTCAGATATGAAAGCACGTATTTATTGCATTGCTATTTTAATGTTATTAATTAATTATAATAGTTTTTCACAAACAAACTCTGCTCCCGCAGGAAATAACCCAGTATTAAAAGAAGCTGCGTTAAAGGCAAATCAACTAAGGCTGCAAGAAAAAAATAGATCAACTGAATCTATCGCCTCTACATCTCCTACTTACTTTGGCCAGTTAAATGAGAATGATAAGTATATGGGTAAAGGCCAAGAGTTTTTGAATATGATTACGTTAGAGTCTCTACCATCTGATTTTCCTCAATATCAAAAAGGTTGGGATTTTGTTGAGTATGACGGTCGAGTAGAAAAATATTTTAAAGAACATAAACAGATTTTAAAAGATGTTTATAAAGCTAAATTTTAAAAAACTATAACTTTCTAATAAATTAAAAAAATGATAAAACAGCTATTTAAAATTATTCTATTTGTTTCAGTTTTAATAAATACAGATCAATTATACGCTCAAGGGAATACTTGCGGACAAGCAACCCCATTTTGTACTGGAGTAGGAACTCCTTTTGTTTATCCAAATGTTCATAATGGAAGTGTTGCTCAAACAGGCCCAAATTACGGTTGTTTAGGCTCAGAGCCAGATCCTTCGTGGTTTTATTTAAAAACTTCAGCAGCTGGTGTCATGACATTTAGTTTAAGTCAAACGGTTAATGCCAATGGAACCGGTGGTGGTTTAGATGTGGATTATATTGCATGGGGGCCATTTGTTTCACAAACAGGAAATTGTGGTAGCTTGGGCACAAACACTGTGGGTTGTAGTTTTAGTGCGGCATCAACAGAAACACTATCTATAAATTCGCCTGGTGCGGGGTTGTATTATATCATTATGATTACAAACTATACTGGTGTTACAGCTGCACCTGGAACCGCTGGATATATTGCTATTACCCAAACTAGTGGGCCATCTACAGATTGTTCAATTACTTGCCCGCTTGATAATTTTACGTTAGTTGGCACAGTCAATGCTACTGGTGTTAACATCCCAAATGGTTCTACCGTTAATTGTACTTCTCCCTTTGTTATTCAGCCACCCAACTTACCTTTAAGCGACCCAAATCATGATATTTTAACACCCTGCATTAAAGTTACTTATGAGCCATTTACAGCTAATTTGAATACGAATGGTACTGTTAAAGCATATGAAGGAGGCGTTCAGTCTTGGGCAACTAATTGCCCAACCTGCGCAGCTACTGTCGGAGGTACCGTTGCTACTGCTGGTAATAATTATTCTATTTATTATACTCAGGTAGATCCATCTAAGCAACATGATTTTTCATTTTGTAATGGTGCTGGCGCTATAGGAACATCCACGATTACCTTAAAAAATTGTTGGAGTAATGCTGTAATTGCAGGCCCTACAGTTTGGACGGGATCTACTGCTAGTTGTTTTACATTAACAGCACCCGCGAATACGAGTGTTGGTACTGGTACATTTGCCATTGCGCCCGCTACAGGTTCAGTAGGTATAGTTGATTATAATTGGGGTTTATTATATGTTGATCCATCTTATTTACCAGGCGGACAAACATATACTGTTACTTATACTTTTGTAGGACCATCAGGTTGTACTCCCGTGCATGGAACTTATACTTTTTCTGTTCCAGCTGTTCCTGTTGTAAGTGCTATTGCAAGTCAAACAGTGTGCTCTGGAGCTACTGTTAATGCAAGTAACTTTACAACTACGCCTGCAGGTGGGGCATACACGTGGATTAACAGCAATACATCTATTGGCGTTGCTGCTAATGGAACCGTTAATATTGCATCTTATACAGCTCCAAGTGTTGCGGTTCCCACTATAGGTAATTTTACCATTACTCCAACTCAATCTGGTTGCATAGGAACACCTAAAAATTTCACTATTACTATTAATCCAAATCCCGTTGCTAATGCGGGATCTACAGGTACGATCACATGCGCTAACACAACTACGACGTTAGCAGGATCTGGTGGAGGAACTTACTCATGGACAGGCCCAGGAATTACCGCAGGAAACACAACAGCGTCTCCAACAGTTAATTTACCCGGCACATATAGTTTAGTTGTAACATCTACTGCGGGTTGTACTTCAACAATTTCTACTGTAGCAATTTCTCAAAATACGACTACGCCTGTGGTTGCTTCGGCAGTTTCTGCTGTTTTAAATTGTACACTTTCTTCAGTTAATGCAAGTGCCACAACATCGACTACGCCTGTCACATACGCTTGGACAGGGCCGAGTATAACGGGAGGAGCAACAACTGGGACAGTAACCGTCAATCAGCTAGGGACGTATAATTACACTGTGACTAATACCGCTAATGGTTGTAAAACATCAGGAAGTGTAGCAGTTACTCAAAATACAATTGCTCCAACGGTAGCAGCAGCTCCAAGTGGGAGTTTAAATTGTACAACAACAACTGTTCAAGCCATTGCATCTACTACAACTTCTCCAGCTACTTATGTATGGACGGGTACAGGCATCACAGCAGGTGCAGCTACGGCATCAGCTACAGTGAATCAGCCAGGAACATTTAACTATACCGTAACAAATACCGCTAATGGATGTAAAACATCTGGTAGTGTAGCTGTTATTCAAAATACTGTTGCGCCAACGGTTACATCAACCGTGTCGGCTGTATTAAATTGTACATTAACTTCCGTAAATGCTAGTGCAACCACGACCACAACACCCGTAGTATATAATTGGAGTGGGCCAGGAATCACATCAACTAATACTATCAGCACAATAACAATTAATCAACCTGGAACATATAATTATACGGTAACGAATACAACTACTGGTTGTACAACTACTGGATCTCAAAATGTGACTCAAAATATAAATGCACCAGCAGTTGTGGCTACAATAAGCGGTAGTTTAAATTGTACAACGTCTACTGTTCAAACAATAGCAACTACGACTATGACCCCTGTATCTTATATATGGACTGGCCCAGGTATAATAGCAGGTGCTACCACAGCATCTGCCACTGTAAATCAACCAGGAACGATTAGTTACACTGTAACAAATACTTCTAATGGTTGTAAAACATCAGGAAGTGTAGCTGTTATTCAAAATACAGTAGCTCCTACTGTAGCAGCGGCTCCAAGCGGTAGTTTAAATTGTACAACAGCAACTGTTCAAGTTACTGCTACAACAAGTACAACGCCAGTATCTTATACTTGGACTGGACCAGGTATAACAGCAGGAACTAATTCTGTTTCAGCAACAGTTAATCTATCTGGAACATATAATTATACAGTAACTAATACATCAAATGGATGCGTGACATCTGGGAATGTCTCTGTTATTCAAAATACAGTTGCACCAACCGTTACATCAACCGTGTCGGCTGTATTAAATTGTACATTATCATCAGTCAATGTAAGTGCAACAACCACTACAACACCAGTTTCTTATAATTGGACAGGGACAGGTATAACAACTGGTTCGTCATCATCGGTAGCAGCAGTTAATCAACCTGGAACATTTAATTATACTGTAACGAATACGTTTAATAACTGTACAGCTAATGGGTCTCAAAATGTGACTCAAAATATTTCAACTCCCGTAGTTACAGCGGTACCAAGCGGTAGTTTAAATTGTACAACATCTACTGTTCAAACAACAGCAACTACAACTATGACTCCGGTATCTTACACATGGACAGGCCTGGGCATAATTGCAGGTGCAGCCACCGCATCAGCCACAGTCAATCAACCCGGAACATATAGTTATACGGTAACGAATACTTCTAATGGTTGTAAAACATCTGGCAGTGTGGCGGTTATCCAAAATACGGTTTTACCAAATTCAAATGCTACAACAGCAAGTGTTATTACTTGTACAAATAATACCATATTATTAAATTCATCACCGGTATCAGGCGTTACTTATACATGGACTGCTCCGGGAGGTAGTTCTATCTTATCAAGTATTAATTCGGCTACGGTTAATGCGCAGGGGGCAGGGGTTTATACAGTTACTATTACTGATAATTCAAATAATTGTGTGAAAATCGCGACTGTATCACCAGTGTCGAATACCACAGTTATTACGCCATCTATTACATCTACTCCAATATTAACATGTTCATCAACAACGGTTACTTTAAATGGTGCGCCAACAAGTGGTGTATTATATGGTTGGACAGGTCCAGGAACAATTGCTCCTGTGAATTTAGCGAATGTAAATATTAATTTACCTGGAAGTTATGTATTAACAGCTACGAATACAGCTAATGGTTGTGTAGGAACAGTTACAGCTTCTATCACACAAAACACAGTAGCTCCTACATTAACAGTATCTCCTACACAAACAATTACCTGCGCAAGTCCATCGGTATCAATTTCAGGAGCTTCAACTCCTAGTACTTGTACTCCAAGTTGGTCTGGTGTTTGCGGATCAACAACTTCATTTACAACCACCGCTTGTGCTACGGGAACTTTTGTTTTAACAGTAACTAACCCAGTTAATGGATGTACAAATACTGGTTCCGTGGTAGTGGTATCAAGTAATGGATTACCATCTGTAACAGCATCAAATACAGGATCTATTACCTGTTCAAATACATCTGTTCAAGTTGCAGCAACTACAACAGCAACCCCGGTAACTTATAGTTGGTCAGGTCCAGGAACTATTACTAGCGCTTCTTCTGCAACTACAAGTGTAAATGCAGGCGGAACATACACGTGCGTTGTAACGAATACAACTACAGGTTGCGCATCTACTATTTCATCTTTTGTTCCCACAAATACAACAGCAGTGTCTGCGGCAATAGCTCCAGCGAGTTCTATTACGTGTGTATCAACGACTCAAACATTAAGTGCTTCTCCAACAGGAAGTCAGTATACTTACAGTTGGACAGGTGCAGGTATTATATCTGGATCTTTAACTGCAAATCCTGAAGTTAATATAGGAGGAAATTATGTAGTTACGATTACAAACACTGTTACGGGTTGTACGGGAACAAATACAGTTAATGTGCCCCAAGATAATGCTGCGCCTACAATTACAATCAATCCTAGTTCTTACACAACAACTTGTGCAAATCCAACGGCTACATTAGTAACAAATGCATCTTCGTCAACATTGACGTATAGCTGGACAGCACCTTCATCAGGCGCTTTAAACAGTTTAACGATAGCTAATCCTGTAGCCAGTGGTAGTGGTATATTTACAGTTGCTGTTACCAACACGGTAAATGGTTGCAGTACTTCTTTATCACAAGCGACTGTTCAAGTTGTGCCTGATGCGGCTATTCCTACGGTAACATTATCGTCTAATTCTGTATCGATTACTTGTGCTAATTTGACACCTAGTATTTCTGTAAATACAAGTACATCTGCTGTAACATACAGTTGGAGCCCAACAACGGGTATTGTTTCGGGAGCAACAACAGCTAATCCAACATTTAGTTTAGCCGGAAGTTATAGCGTAGTTGTTACTAATACAGTAAATAGTTGTGCTACCAGTAATAGTGGAAATGTGGTTACAGTTGTTTCAAATACAACGGCGCCAATTATCTCTTTATCTAATTCAGGAAATACAGGTACTTTAACATGCTCATCAACTTCGGTGATTATAAATCCAACAGTAACTCCGAGTAGTAATTTAACATATACATGGTCTGCAGGATCAGGCATCTCATCGCCTGTAAATCAAGCGTCTGCAACAATTACGGCAGCTGGAGTTTACACATTGGCTGTGACTAATACATTAACTGGTTGTACATCTTCTACATCAACTCCTAGTACATTTACTGTAATTGCAAATACGAATACGCCAACAGTCACTTTAATTCCTACTTCAACTAATACAACTATTGGTTGTGGCGCTAATACGAGTGTTACATTTTCGGCAAATGCAACTGCTACAGGAACAACTGTAACTTATAGTTGGAGCCCAGGTGGGGCTGTAACGCCATCATTTACTGCAACTACAGCAGGAGTGTACGTTGTAGTAGTTACAGATGCTGTAAGTAATTGTTCTACAACAACTCAATTTACAGTGACTGGAAATACTACTATGCCAAACTTAACAAGTAATGCTACAGGTAGTTTCCCTTGTGGCGCCAATAACACAACACTTACGGCATCATCTACCAATACGAATGTAACGTATTCATGGACAGGGCCTGCTGGAGCTGTTATAACGGGAGGAGCAACGAATACGCCTACTGTTGACATGTCAGGTAATTATGTAGTAACTGTTACAGATCCAATCACAAATTGTACAAATAGTAATACAATTGCTGTTTCGCAAACCAGTATTACCGCAGCTTTTACTGCTAATCCAACATCTGGTATTGCGCCATTAACGGTTAATTTCACTAATCAAACTCAAGGAGCAATTTCTTATAGTTGGATGTTTGGAGACGGTAATGGATCAACTAACTTAAATCCAACGAATACATTTACAACTAACGGTACATATACAGTAATATTAACGGCAAGCTCAGGTAGTTGTTCGGATACTGCTTCGGTAATTATTATTGTAGAAGATGGTTTAAGTTTAGAAATACCAAATGTATTCACTCCTAATGGGGATGGCATTAATGATTTATTTACCATCAAAGCAACTGGTGTAAAAGAAATTTCATTAAGTGTCTTCAATCGCTGGGGATTAAAATTATATGACTTTACTGGGCCAAAAGCGGCGTGGGATGGCAATATTAGTAATGGGGCAAAAGCGTCTGACGGAACCTATTTCTTTTTTGTAAAAGCAACTGGTTACGATGATAAAGTCATTGAGAAAAATGGCACTGTCAATTTATTTAGATAATTACTACTGATTTATAATTGAAATGCTCCTTAATTAATATTAAGGAGCATTTTTATTTTCAGAAAGGTTTTTATTTTTTATTTAGATAAGCCTTAACGCTGTGCTGGAATTGTAAATAATTATAAAAACTCTTTGAAAAAAATTAGACAAACATCCTGTTTTTAGGGATGTTTTTTTATGCAGAATTGAGTAATTTTTATACATTTAGTACTTTAAGTTTATCTATTTTTAAATGGCCACTACTATACTAGAATCCAATTCAGTGAAAGAAAAAATATCTGTTGAAACGCTAAAGAAGGCATACGCTTTAATGTATACTGCCAAGTCTATGGCTGAGTTATATGAGGCCAATAAAGAAGTAACTGCAAAATATGTGCATGCTACTTCCCGCGGACATGAAGCAATTCAGCTAGCTTTAGGCTTACAATTATTACCACAAGATTTTGTGAGTCCGTATTACCGTGACGACAGTATGTTGTTAGGCATTGGTATTACGCCATTTGAATTAATGCTACAATTATTAGCTAAACGTAATGATCCGTTTTCTGGAGGCAGAACGTATTATGCGCATCCTAGTTTACGAAGAGATGATATGCCTAAAATTCCTCACCAATCAAGTGCTACAGGAATGCAGGCTATTCCTACAACAGGAGTTGCAATGGGATTACAGTATTTAGAAGTAAATAATTTACAACAAGATTTTAAGGGGAAAAATCCAGTAGCAGTTTGTTCTTTAGGTGATGCGTGTATTACCGAAGGCGAAGTAGCTGAGGCTTTTCAAATGGCAGTTTTAAAAAAGTTGCCAATATTATATTTAGTACAAGATAACGAATGGGATATTTCTGCGCATGCCAGCGAAATTCGTTCACAAGATGCAACAGATTATGCAAAAGGGTTTAAAGGGTTAGAAACTCGTACGATTGATGGAACTGATTTTATTTTGTCGTATAAAACCATTAACGAATGTTTAGAAATTATTCGTAAAGAACGTCGGCCAATGTTAGTGCACGCAAAGGTTCCTTTGTTAAACCACCACACATCAGGTGTCCGTAAAGAGTGGTATAGAGATGATTTAGAAGAGTGTGCTAAAAGAGATCCATTGCCTCGTTTACGAAATCAATTAATTATTGCAGGAGTAGATGCTTCTGAGATTAAAAAAATGGAAGATGATTCAATTTCTTTTGTTGAAGCAGAATATCAAAAAGCTTTATTAGAAGAAGATCCTCGTCCTGAAGATTTATTATTACATGATTTTGCTCCAACGCCTATTACTGAAGAAAAAGGAAATAGAACGCCAAGCGGTAAGGAGAAAACCGTTATGGTGGATAGTGCTTTATTTGCCATCAGAGAAATTATGGAAAAGCATCCACATGCTTTGTTATACGGGCAAGACGTTGGAAAACGTTTAGGAGGTGTGTTTCGCGAGGCAGCAACATTGGCGCAAACCTTTGGAGATAATCGCGTATTTAATACTCCCATTCAAGAAGCATTTATTATTGGTAGCACTGTTGGTATGAGTGCCGTAGGTTTAAAGCCAATAGTTGAGGTTCAGTTTGCAGATTATATTTGGCCTGGCTTAAATCAATTGTTTACAGAGGTAAGCCGTTCGTGTTATTTAAGTAATGGCAAATGGCCAGTGAGTTGTATTATACGCGTGCCGATAGGCGCTTATGGTAGTGGTGGGCCATATCATTCAAGTTCTGTAGAAAGTGTGTTAGCTAACATTAAAGGAATTAAAATTGCGTACCCTAGTACTGGTGCCGATTTAAAAGGCTTGATGAAATCTGCTTTTTATGATCCAAATCCTGTTGTGATGTTAGAACATAAGGGATTGTATTGGAGTAAAATAAAAGGAACCGAAGATGCGAAAACAATTGAACCTGATGAAGATTATGTAATTCCGTTTGGTAAAGGAAGAGTAGTGCAAGAAGCGACTGAAGAAAATATTATTAAAGGAAAATCCTTAACAATAATTACGTATGGCATGGGCGTTTATTGGGCAAAAAGCGCTGCTAAAAAATTTGAAGGTCAAGTAGAGATTATTGATTTGAGAACGATTGCGCCAATTGATGAAGCGTTAATTTTTGCAAGTGCTAGTAAGCATGGTAAATGTTTAGTGCTGACTGAAGAGCCTGTATTTAATGGATTCTCACAAAGTATAGCGGCGCGTATTTCCGAAAATTGTTTTCAAAAATTAGATGCTCCCGTAAGAGTAATTGGTGCTGAAAATTTACCAGCAATTCCATTAAATTCAATATTAGAAAAAACGATGTTGCCTAATGCAGATAAGGTAGAAAAAGCCATTGAAGATTTATTGAGTTATTAAATCAGAGTTGTTTTCTAAATTATTAATATTTTCAGCTAAGCGGTTTATATTGTCTCTGATTTAGAAGTGTAGAGCGCTCATTCGGGTTTTGCAGTTGCGGATATACAACTTGATAATGAATAAATATAACTAGTCTCCACTCAAATAATCCAGAAGAGTTGATATAAAAGCGGTTGTTGAAAAAATGGGGTATAAAAATCTGCCGAAAAACTAAAAAAAGGTTTTAAAAATCGGCAGATTTGTATATGCTTTCAAAACAAAAATTGAATATCCGTAATTATACCTAAAATGATTATATTAGCGGTATGACATTATTAGAGTTTAGCAAAAGATTTCCAACTGAGAAAAGTTGTCGTT
>JANYGR010000075.1 GCA_025359355.1 Bacteroidota bacterium
CCACATGGCGCCACAATAGCTCTTCCTAATTCGAAGTGAACTTCTTGATTGGTACGTGGTTCTAAAAATGTATGAAACACCTTAAAGTAAGCCGCGAAATCAATGATGGCTTCTTTATCAGGCTCATGGTAATTAATTCCAACGCCACCGCCCACATTAATTATTGGTAAATCGAAACCCTTATTTAAAAAATAAGTATTGATTTCATTCACACGTGCACACAGTTTTTTAAACGGTGATAAATCTGTTATTTGTGAACCGATATGAAAATGTAATCCTATGAGTTTAAGATGTGGCAAGCGTTTCAACAAATCAATCACTGTTTCAAATTGATAGGGATTGATACCGAATTTATTTTCTTCTAAGCCCGTTGTAATATATTTATGCGTGTGCGCATCTACATTAGGATTGATGCGTAAGGCAATGGAGGCTACTTTATTTTTTACTTGTGCTAATTCATTAATCACTTCGAGCTCTTGTAAACTCTCTACATTGAAACAAAAAATAGATTGATCTAATGCATCATTTATTTCCGCATCACTTTTTCCAACGCCTGCAAATACAATATCAGTAGCCGCAAAGCCATTTTCAATAGCGCACTTAACTTCATTGCCACTCACGCAATCGGCACCCAAACCAGCTTGTTTAATACAGGCTATAATTTTAGGATTGGCATTTGCTTTAAATGCATAGTGCACATGATAGCCATATTTTTTTCGTTCTGCATTAACAATAGCTAAGGTTTTATTGAGTAAATCCAAATCGTAGTAATAAAACGGTGTTTGGTGTAGTTGTATTTTTTGAACAATTTCTTTCGTGAACATATTCTAAATAATTTTTAGGTATAAATGATGGATGATTAATTATCACATGAACTCATCATCAAATTATCAAATCAATATTAGTAACCAAAAAGTCCTTTATTTAAAGCCATGAGCGCTTCTTTTTTTTGAGTAGAATCTACTAACACACTGATGTTATTAGAACTACCACCATAAGACACCATCCGTAGCGGAATATCTTTTATAGCTTCTAATACTTTAAAACCATAGCCCGCTTTATTTTTTGGTAAATTGCCCACTATACAAATAATTGTTTGTTCTTTCTCTACCTCAACATTTGCAAACTCCTCTAACTCTTTGGTAATTTCTTTTAAATGAGTATCGTTGTCAATAGTTAAAGAAACTGCTATTTCAGAGGTAGTGATCATATCTATAGATGTTTTATAACGTTCAAAAATATCGAATACCGCTCTCAAAAATCCATGAGCTAATAACATGCGATCACTTTTAATATTGATAGCACAAATACCATCTTTTGCTGCCACTGCTTTAATCCCTTCTTCGCTATGGCTATTAGAAATGACTGTTCCTAGTGCATCTGGCTGCATCGTGTTTTTTAATAACACAGGAATATTTCTTTTTTGTGCAGGTAAAATACAAGTTGGATGTAAAATTTTTGCGCCGAAATAGGCTAACTCAGCCGCTTCATCAAAACTTAATTGATAAATCGCATGTGTTTTATTTACGATACGCGGATCGTTATTATGCATCCCATCTATGTCTGTCCAAATTTGAACTTCCTTGGCACGTATTGCTGCGCCTATGATAGAAGCCGTGTAGTCACTTCCGCCGCGTTTCAAATTATCTATTTCTCCAAATGCATTTCTACATATATAACCTTGTGTAATAAAAATAGTTGTTGTTGGATATTTAGCTAATTCTAAATTCAAATTGTTTTCAATGTAAGCTAATTGCGGCTCTTCATTTTCATCAATACGCATAAAATTAAGCGCAGGAATTAAAGCGGCCGTCATACCAATTTCTTGTAAATGAAAATAAAACAGAGCAGTGCTTAGTAATTCTCCTTGAGCTAAAATCGCTTTTTCTTCATTTGATGTAAACATGTCTAAAGTGAAGGAACGCAAGTGATTGAAATGATTTTTAATCAAATCAATTCCCTTTGTTTTAAATTCTTCTTTGGAATACAACGCATCAACTTCCTTTAAATACAAGCTTTCTAAAGCATTTATGTAATCATTAGCGATTTGATGTTGTTTATTAAATAACGCTTTACAAATGTCTACTAATTTATTGGTAGTACCACTCATTGCTGACAATACCACTATTTTTTTTTCGTCACTCGAAATTAAGTTCACCAGTGCTTTCATCCGTTCTGCACTTCCTACGCTTGTTCCGCCAAATTTTAAAATTACCATTTTGCTGTTGTTATTGTTTTTAGTCATTAAATAAAAATCGTTTAAATGTATCGTTTAAAAATCGTTCATAAAAAAATCCCATACAAACTTGTATGGGATTTTTAAGTTTGCAAAAATGAATCTATGTTACTGTTTAAGTACCTTATAAGTTCTGATAGCATCTTTAGTTTCTAAACGTAAATAATAAATACCGTTTGCTAAATCAGTAATATTAATTGTTTGAGAAATTAAACCATTTCCGCTAACTGCTTCTTTATATACCACTCTTCCATCTATACTCATAACACTGATGTTTCCAGAGATATTAGACGACGAGCTAATTTCGAAAGTAAATTCTCCAGTGTTTGGATTAGGATATACGTTTAATCCTAAATCACTTGTTAACTCATCTATACCAACACAAGCATCTACTACTAAAGTATCTTTAGCGGTATTGCTGCATCCATTCGGTCCTTTATAACTATACATAATAATATACGAACCTTGGCCAGCAACATTTGCATTAAATGTACTTCCACTCACACCCGATCCAATATATGTTCCACCTGCCGGAGTACCTTCTGTAAGTGGTCTTCCGGATACAGTAGGGCAAAAATGTGTTTGTCCCGTAAATACTAATCCAACTGTTGGTTTAGGTTTAGAAACAACATTTATTGCATCAGATGATTTACAACCAGAAGCATTCGTTACTAATACAGAATATGTTCCTGCGGTACCAACAGTTATAGATGGTGTATTCGCACCTGTGTTCCATAATATGGCACTACCTGCATTACCACAATACAAATGAATGGTTGATCCTGCACAATAAGCTGTATCTGGCCCTAGAGTAACAATAGGCAAAGTACCAACAGTTACTTTAATGGTATCAGTTAAAGAACAACCATTGCTATTCGTTCCTCTCACCCAATATTTTCCAGTTGTATTTACTGTAAATGTCGATGCTAAGGATCCATTATTCCACAAAAAGCTATTAGCCGTTGTGTTAGCATTTAACACAAAAGGTGTGGCACATATCGTTGTATCATTTCCTAATTTTGGGTTGGGTGTTGGTTTAACGTGTATGTGAATTGTATCATAAGACGAGCAACCTGCTACATTTGCTGAAATCGTATATGTTTTAGATCCACTTAAATTTGCAATTGGATTAGCAATATTAGAAGCAGATAATTCTGTTGCGGGAGTCCAAGTATAATTTACAACGGTTGGCTGACCAAAATACATATTAGGACGTCTTGTTGATGAGCTTGTTATGACTGTACTTGTACAAACAGTTGGATCTGAATCTGCCGAATACCAAACAGATGCTGTAAATGGCAGCAAACTAGAATTGAAAGATACATTACTTGAAAAATTACTTAAATCATTAAAACAAGTTTCTACAAGAACGTTATCAATTCCATTCCAATTAAATACAGTAGAAAAAGTATGTATATTTATTCCTAAAGTTGGTGTGTAAGATACAGTTGAATAACAATTGGTTAATGGAGTCGCTTGGAAAGCTGTTAAAGAAGTGATGGTTGTTGTTCCCATTGAAATTTGAAATCCATCTAAAGGAATAGTTGAATTCAAATTAACAGCATCAAAAGCTAATGTGTTTATATTTCCTGCTGTTAATCCAGCTAACTGCAATTCAGCTGCAGTAAATAGAAATTGATGTCTAGCTCCACCATACCAATTACCATAAGGCGCAGGGTACGTCGAAGATGAATTAGTTAATGTACCCGCTCCAACTTGTTTTGAAGGGTTATAAGTAGCATTTAATTGAACAGGAACGCCTAAACAAACGGTGTCATTAGGCGAAACAGTCGTTTTAAAGAAAGGGTTTTTAACTCGTGTTACAGATACTGTATCATTTAAAACGGAACCATCCCCAGTTACTGTTGTGTATGCTTTTAACGTGTACGTACCCATACTTGTCATATTATATGTCGTTGTCATTGTATAATCTTGAGTAGACGCTGTTGCTAATGTACCAGTGTTTACAGCTAATGTATAAGTAGCAACTGTTGGTCCAGTAGATTTAACAGTAATAACCGTTGGAGTTACCGAAAAATCAGCAGTTGCCGATCCATAATTAGTAACGCGAGCTACAATCGTATCAACAGTAAAACATTTATTTGTGCTAGAAGGTTTTATTATACCAGAAACACCTAAATCCAAAGGAGTAGGTGTAATTAACGTAACATTATAATCTTCTACTTCTCCCCAAGCTGGACTAGTGCAAGGACCAGGAGCTATGCTTGATTCCGTTTCTATAACACGCATTCGAGTAGTTCCTGGTAAAGCAGTCATAGGAATAGTAATACCTCCTGCGGCAGTCAATACAGTTCCCGCAATAGCAAACGAGGTATTAGGCGACATATAAATATTCTCCCCTGGATCAGTAAATAATCCATTATGATTATAATCGATCCATACTCCAGCTATACCGCTATAACCAAAAGTACCGCACATCCCTATTGTTAGAGATAAAGGGTAATTACCTCCAATAGTTAAAACAGGTGCTGGAACAGTAGCTGTATAATTACTGTATTCATAGGCAACAGAGCCTGCTCCACCAACAGAGCCACAGGTACTCGTATTATTTAAGGCTCCAAAGGTTACATTAAAAATTTCATCATCAGCTGTTGATGTTGCTGCTGCTGCGCAATATGTTTGAGCGTTTACTGAAGTCATTCCGAAAAACACTAAACCAATAAACATCACTAATGTGTTTACCTTAAAGGGTTTTAAAAGAGTTGTATGGCTAAAAGTAGTAAAGTAGATTTTTTTCATCTGTTGAAATGATTTAATTGTCTGTGTAAATAATGTGTTCCTACAAAAATATTGTATTTTTTTTGTAATTCCTAAACCAAAAGTTAACAATTATCGTATTCCAGTGAGCATAAACTTTACAAATCAAGTCTAAGGAGATCGATTTGTTAAAACAGATGGTCTCCCAAGATTTAATGAAAATGAACTATTAAAGTCGTTTTTAGCCCCATATTCCAAGCTATTTATTCGATTTTTACTCAAAATTTGTTAAACTTCAGATTAATAAAAAAATATACCCGAATTTTACATAAGCTCTAAATACTAATTAGTACTTTTACTGCCATGATTAATCTATTTGTATTATTCCTTAATTTAGGTGGTGGCGAAGTCGTTGTGGTTTTACTCGTGATTTTACTTCTGTTTGGAGGCAAAGGCGTTCCAAATATTGCACGTGCCTTGGGAAAAGGAATCAGAGAATTTAAAGATGCTGCTAACGGTATTCAAAAAGACATTCAGCAAAACACAACAGGTTTATCAAATACCATTCAAGAACATATTCAGGAAGTAAAAAAAAGCGTGGATACGTTAACCGAATCCGATAAATAGTTTTATTTAATGAACTATTCTATTTTCAAATACAAAAAATTACTGTTTCTATTTTTACCTCTATTTACCATTAGTTGCACACCCGAAGTAAAAGAGGAAAAGCCTGTGTTTAACCAAGTAAAGGTAAAACAACAGTTTATTAAGGCCAATCAACAGGTTGTTATAAAAGAAACTGATGAAATGGATTATTACCAAAAATCTCATCAAATGCCTTTTATCAAAACCACAAGCGGCATTCGTTACTACATCTATAAACATACTACTAAAGGCGATTCTATTAAGGACGGTAACATTATTAAAATGAATTACACGGTATCTTTATTAGATGGCACAGAATGCTATTCATCTAAAACAGATGGCATTAAAGAATTTAAAGTTGGTATGGAAAATATTGAAGACGGTTTACATAAAGCTGTCTTATTTTTAAAATCCGGAGACAAGGCATTGATATTAATCCCTTCCCATTTGGCGCATGGCTTAATGGGAGATTCTAAAAAAATTCCACCGCAATCCCCTATCTTATACGATGTAGAAATTTTGAGTGTTAAACATAGCGATGAAAAAAAATAAAATATTTCCCTATTCTTTATGTTTAGCTATACTATTTATTGTTGCAGGCTGTCAAAAACATACATCTGCTATTGAAGGCTATACAAGGAACGACAATAGTTTTTATTTTAAATTACTAGCATTAGGTGATGGTAATGATCACCCCTTGCCAGACCAAGTATTAGTAGTTGATGCTGTTATGAGAACTCAAGCAGATTCTGTATTTTGGGATACGAAGCATGATGCGCAAAATGGTCTTTACATTGTGTTATCAAAAAACGAATTAGCACATTCTTGCAATCCCTATTTTTTAACTATGGTTGAAGGCGATAGCGCCTCTTTTTATATTAACCCAAAAGTGTTTTTTCGAAATTATTTCGACACAGTTGTTCCTTCTTTTTGTGCTAAAGATTCATTAATTAAAATGGATATTAAACTAAACCAAATCATCTCTAAAGGCGAATACAACGCTCTCAAAAAAATGATGGAGTATAGAGATTCAGAGGATTTAGAACTTAAAGAACTTAAAGAAATTGATGCTTACGTATCGAAAAACTATCCATCTGCTGATTTTGATTGTGACGGCATCTATATGCTCGAAAAAGAAAAAACAAACAGTCAACCTATCGTAATGGGTAACCGCATCAAGATTGAATATGAAGGTTTCTTTTTAGATGGGAAAGCAGTTGATAATACGAAACAAGAACTCGAATTTATTTATGGAACTCCCGACCAATTAATCAAAGGGTTAAATATTGTTATCGGCACATTAAAAAAAGGTGAATTTGTAAAAATAATAGTACCTTCACGCCTCGCTTTTGGGGAAAAAGGTAGTAGTAATGGTTCTATACAGCCTTATACGCCATTAGTGTACAACTTAAAAATAATTGATATAAAATAACAAACAACATGAACAAAATCACCATGCTATTAGGTTCTGCACTACTTGTAGGACTTGTATCTTGTAACTCATCAAAATTTGAAGGTTACACAAAAGCCGAAAACGGTTTACATTATAAATTCTATACTCACGATGAAGCTGGTGCCAAACCGGTAGAAGGCGATGGTATTGCTTTTAAATACATCTTTAAATTAAAATCAAACGATTCAACATTAGTAAATAGTTCTTTAGTAAGCCAAGATGGTTCTGGTGTAACTAAATTTATTTTACCTAAATCTTCTTTCATTGGAAGTTTAGAAGATGCGATGATGATGATGGCAAAAAATGATAGTGCTTCATTTGTTGTAAGTGCTGATTCATTTTATATGAGAACTCAAAAAGCAAAAGAATTACCGCCATTTATTAAGCCGGGTGATTTCTTAGTAGTTGAAATGAAAATGGTTGACATTAAAACTAAAACTGAATTAGATGCCAATCAAAAGCAACAACAAGCTGAGATGGCTAAATTATCTGAAGGCGAAAAACCAATGATGGAAAAATATTTAGCTGATAATAAAATTACTGCTAAACCAACTGCATCAGGCTTAATTTATATTGAAACTGTAAAAGGAAAAGGTGTATTAGCTAAAGCAGGTGATGAAGTAACGGTACAATACAAAGGCACAACATTAGATGGAAAAGAATTTGATTCGTCTTACGGACGTCCAGAGCCATTTAAATTTATTGTTGGTCAACAACAAGTTATTGCTGGTTGGGACGAAGCATTACAATTAATGGCTAAAGGCGGAAAAGCTAAATTAGTTTTACCTTCAAGTATTGCTTATGGCCCAAGAGGTGCAGGACCAATTCCTCCATTTTCTCCATTAGTATTTGAAGTAGAGTTGGTAAACATTGGCGCTCCATCAGCACAACAAATGCCACCTAACCAATAGTTCTGTATTTTAGTTTAAATTAAACGTTAATATAACCCAAATGAAAAAAATAATTTATTTGTTAGGAATATTTTTATTCTCTAGTACAATTTTTTTTACAAGCTGTAAATCTAAAAAAGGAGTAACAACATCAACAAAAAAAATAGCAAAACATAAACTAAGCAAAATGGATAAAGAATTTTTAAGTAAACAACCCGACGGTATGTATGCCAAATTTGAAACAAATAAAGGAAACATTATTTGCGCTCTAGAATTTAAAAAAACACCTATGACGGTAGCTAACTTTGTTGGCTTGGCAGAAGGTTCAATTAAAAACACAGCGAAAGCAGAAGGCGTGCCTTACTACGATGGTTTAAAATTTCATCGCGTTATTCCTAACTTTATGATACAAGGTGGTTGTCCATTAGGGACTGGCACCGGGGATCCTGGTTATAAATTTCCTGATGAATTTGATCCTTCTTTAAAACATGTTGGGCCTGGTATTTTATCAATGGCTAATGCCGGACCTGGTACTAATGGTAGTCAGTTTTTTATTACTCATGTTAAAACTGATTGGTTAGATGGAAAACACACTGTATTTGGCAATGTAGTAGAAGGTATGGATGTAGTAAATAAAATTGCAGGTAACGATACATTAAAGCATTTAACTATTTTACGTAAAGGTAAAGAAGCTGAAGCCTTTGATGCGCCAACTGCTTTTGAAACTGCTAAAGCAGGCTTATCTGCTAAACAAGAAGCAATGGCTGCCGCTGAAAAAGCTGCTGCAGAAAAAGCCATTAACGAAACGTATGGCCCTGATAAAACAAAAACTACTGCTAGCGGCTTACGTTATATTGTTGAAAAAGAAGGTACTGGTAAAGCACCTTTAGCTACTGATCAAGTAACGGTTCATTACACAGGATATTTATTAAACGGAACTAAATTTGATAGTTCAGTAGACAGAGGTCAACCAGCAACATTTGGTTTAAATCAAGTAATACCAGGCTGGACAGAAGGTTTACAGTTAATGAAAGAAGGCGGAAAAAATAAATTAATTATTCCTTACCAATTAGGATATGGAGAAAATGGTATGCCTCCTGTAATTCCAGCAAAAGCTTGGTTGGTATTTGATGTAGAATTAATTAAAGTTAATTAATCGTAATATCTGAATAACATTAAAAAAATCCTCATAGAAATATGGGGATTTTTTATTTTAAAAACTGAAATGCAATGGACTTAACCGACGTTAAAGAAATCTGATTATTTGTAAAATGGTGCAGCATTTGCTGAGCTTCTGGTAATTCAAATACTTCTTTTAAATTTCTTATTTTACCAATAGGCACCTCATTTTTCAAGCATAATTTAAATAAATCATCAAAGAAAAACTGACTTATTTTTTCATTCAATAGCAAATGTAATTCATCACGATTAGCAACACGTTGTTGATTAGATTTAAACTGTTCGTTTTCAAACAAATCAATTTCTAAAATCATACATAGATTTTTAAATTGTGAATTGCTACCTATCGCAAACGTTATTTGATGTTGATCTTGCGTTAAAAATAATTCGCCGTAAGGCGCAATATTAGGATGCAATGATCCTTGAGCAGTTGGCAAGTGATGCGCTATAAGCCAATTAGTTGCTTGATTAGCAAGAGATGCCAAAGCACTATCAAATAACGAAACTGAAATACATGAACCTAATTGTGTCTTATATTTCTTTAATAAAGCAATTAATACAGCTTCTTTCAATTGATGCCCAGCCAACAAATCAATTAATGCTACTGGCATTTTGAGAGGCTTTGCATTTTTTTCGCCATTCATAAACATAAAACCACTTTCGGCTTGTAATATTAAATCGTAAGCGGTGCGTGGCGAATCATGTCCAAACCCATTGATACTGGCGTAAATTAACGTAGGATTTATTTGTGAAAGCGTATCATAATCTACTTTTAATTTTACATCATCACCTAATTTATAATTAGAAATTAAAACGTCTGCTGTTTTAACAAGCATATAAAATGTTTCTAAATCTTTCGTTAGTGTTAAATCTAAAAACAAAATTTCTTTACCAGCATTTACGCTCCAATAATAGGCACTTGTAGAGCCTTCCTTATTTTCTAAAGGTGATTTCCAACTACGTGTTACATCACCTTGAGTTTTAGGATTTTCAATTTTAATAACCTTTGCGCCAAGTTCAGTAAAAAATAAACCTACCGATGGGCCTGCCAAAACGCCCGCCAATTCTATAATTACTAAATCTGAAAAAGGTTTATTCATATTAATAGTTTATTAAATTTCAATTTCCCACTCTTCTAATAATTCCTTTTTATAAAACCACATTGCCGCTCTATTAATCGCATATTCTTGGTTAATTACTAAATTATTATTAAGCTCAATGTTATTTAACCATATTGTAAAAAGAGTTTCAGAAAAAGATGCTCCATAAGCAAAAAGATATTTGTATTGATTTCCTTGAGTTTTTAAAATTTCAATTTCATCAAAGGAAACTTTATGTGCAAAACCTTTGAAACAACTACTTAGACTATTTCCTTCATAATTAAAATCAAGTTCTGTAACATCAAACTCTTTAAAGTCTCTGAATTTTTCCGGCTCGATTGTTTTGCAAATATATTCCGCAACTCTCCTATTCATAGGGTTTATCGTACTTGCAATGTTTTTTTGATTAATAAAAATGCAACACGCTTGAAAGAATAATTCAGGATGAATTTCAAAGTAATCAGCATAGTTCCTTTTTAATTTGTTATTAAGTAAATCGAAATCAAGTGTTCCGTTTAATAAATAATAAATAAAAAGTCTTATTTCTTCTTTGTCTTTTTCTTTGAGCTTCATATCAATTGAGCTTGGTTAATAAATCTAAAACTGCGATTGAACAGGTTTATTACCAACTATCATATCTATTTTTTCCATCACCTCGTTCGTCAGTAATGGCAATACTTCCAGAGCTTTTAAATTTTCTATCAATTGTTCTTTTTTAGATGCGCCCAAAATTGCTGTACTCACATGGGGGTTTTTAACCGTCCACGCAATAGATAATTTAGCGATAGAAGTTCCTAAATCATTTGCTAATTGTGCTAAGCGTTTTGTTTTTTCGATGCGAGAATGTTCCCCTAACGTTCTTTCTTTTAACCAATCCATTCCTTCAATATGTAAGCGATTATCTTCCGGAACGCCATTATTATATTTACCACTCAAAAGCCCTGATGCAAGCGGACTCCAGATTGTTGTTCCTAATCCAAAATCTCTGAATAACAACATATAATCTTTTTCCATTTTTGTGCGTTCAAATAAATTGTACTGTGGTTGTTCCATAGCAGGTCCAATTAAATGGTGTCTTTCTGCAAATACAAAGGCGGCCATGATCTCATCATTAGCCCATTCGCTTGTTCCCCAATATAATATTTTACCTTGTTGAATTAAGCTATTCATAGCCCATACGGTTTCTTCAATGGGTGTATTTTTATCAGGGCGATGGCAATAAAATAAATCAATATAATCTACTTGTAATCGTTTTAAAGCAGCATTACAGCCTTCTATAATATGTTTACGAGATAATCCTGTTTGATTTGGTTTCCCTTGTTCGTAACCAAAGTATACTTTACTGGAAACTAAATAAGAACTACGTTCCCAGTTTTTTTTCTTTAAAATCGCACCCATTACTTCTTCTGATTTCCCACGGGCGTATATCTCGGCATTATCAAAAAAATTAATTCCATTATCATACGCAATAGTTAATAATTCATCGGCAGTTGTATCTCCAATTTGTTTACCAAAGGTTATCCATGAGCCAAATGATAAGGTACTTACTTGCAAACCTGATTTTCCGAGTCTTCTATATTCCATGAGTTAGTGTTTTATGTTATGATTCGTGATAAT
>JANYGR010000288.1 GCA_025359355.1 Bacteroidota bacterium
CATATACACTGTAGGTTTATGGGGGCCATATTTTGAAATATATTTCAATTTAATTTATCAATATTCAGATCAAGTAGATTCTATTATTAAAGAAAATACGTTTAGTGTTAGTGGCGGTAGTGGAACAGGAATGGGATTATACATTCAGGAATATCCTCATATCGTAAAATCAAAAAGCCATTCAAATGTTTCTTATTTTTGTATTAACACAAAAAATGACGGTTTACCTTCAACTTGGCCGTATAAATTAAATTTAATTAAATGCGTTGGTTCAGTTCCCAAGTGGACATTTGAATTTCAAAACTCTAGTTACCCAGATTTATGCCATTTTCAAAGTATTGAAGAAGATGATCAAAATAATATTTATTTAACGATAAAAAATGTCAACGTGTCAAATGGATTAAATGATTTTTGGCAATTTAAAATAGACTCAATGGGCAATTCTAATGGGCATAAACTTAATTTAATTCAAAATTTCGGTAAAGTTACTTTTTCCTCGACTCAAGATTCAATAACTCATTTTAAATTTCATTATGCCAACCGTTATTTTCAAACAATTGAAACTAACGGTTTAATTTCAGGTCCACTGTCGATTGCAATAATGGACTCTTCTATTGCGGCTAATTGTAGTCCAACAGCAACCATTTCTGTTTCTACACATTCAGTAACTAATAATATTAGCGCTCCAGAATCAAAGACGTATAATGTGGTGTTAAATTCGCTTCAAGCAATTACTACGACAACGGTAAGTTCTACAATTAATACGATTATTAATACTAGTTGCATACCATTAGATGTAAAAGAGTTTAATGAAATTAATTCATTGTTACTTTATCCTAGTCCAGTTGATAGAGTATTAAATATTAGAATAGATAATAATTACATTATTTATGAAATACTTGTTATGGATATGTATGGAAGAAAAATCGAAATAAATTGCATTAATAATCAGATAAAAACTGAGCAACTAATTAATGGTATTTACTTCATTAAAGTAATAACTGATAAAGGAGAATTCAGGCAGAAGTTTATTAAGGAGTAATCCTTCTACATTTTAATTTTTTTACCAGAAACAAAAAAGTATCTTTGACTTTATGTCAGTTGATTACCGCTCAGGCGAATTACTCTTAATTAATAAACCATACACCTGGTCTTCGTTTCAAGCGGTTAATAAATTAAAACATGCCCTTAAAAAACATCCATCGTTATTGTTAGATGGTAAGTTAGTGCAATTGCGTATTGGGCACGCTGGTACGCTTGATCCATTAGCAACAGGCTTATTAATTATTTGTACAGGAAAAAAAACAAAAGAAATTTCTTCTTTTCAGGATTTACCAAAAGAATATACGGGCACATTTTTTATTGGCGCTACAACGCCTTGTTACGATAAGGAAAAAGAAGTGGATGAAGTATTTCCAATCGATCATATTACTAAAGAGTTAGTATTGGAAACCGCCAAATCCTTTATTGGTAAGCAAGAACAAATACCACCTATGTTTAGTGCCGTTAAAGTAAATGGAAAACGTTTATATAAATTAGCACGAGTAGGGCAGGAGATAGAATTAAAAGCGCGACCAATTGAAATTTTAGAATTTGAAATTACTAAATGCGAATTACCTTTTGTAGATTTTAGAATTGCTTGTACAAAAGGAACGTACATAAGAAGTATTGCTCGCGATTTTGGTTTGACTTTAAATAGTGGCGCATATTTAGATGCCCTGTGTCGCACTAAAATTGGGCATTTTAACATTGAAGATGCGCTAACTCCCGAAGAGTTTATAAAAGATAATACGTATTAAACAATAACAATATGCGATTGTTTTTTTGCGAACTCTACTTAGGGTTTACTCATAACACTGAGTCCCCACTAAATCTACCTAATAAAGCAAAAATTTTATTTTAAGTGCAAGAGCTTTAGTGAATATTAATCAAAACGTTCGCACTATTTTCTAGTACATTTATCATACGTTAGTAATAGTGCGGTAGGCGTGGACGAACGGAGCGAAATTTTGTTTTATAGCAAATAGTGGGCTGGCTTTTGGAGCGAATAAAAATAAAATATGGCGTTCGTCCTTGACTTTTGTTTCTTTTGGGTAAGCAAAAGAAAAAGAAAAATTGACTTTTTGAGCAAACTATATTAAGCGTGTTTTAATAAACTAAGCTTAACATCTTCTAAAGTGGCTCTATCATTGCTTAATCGAGGCACTTTAAATTGCCCGCCTAATTTATTATTTGCTTTTAACCAGTTGTAAAAAGTATTTTTTGGAACCAAATTAATTATGGGTTTTTGTAATACATAATTATTAAAACGCTTCGCTTCGTAATCCGAATTAATATGTTTAAGTGTATCGTCTAATACTGAAATAAAAAAATCTAAGTTGTTAGGCTCTTGATCAAATTCGATGAGCCACTCGTGAGCGCCAGTATTATCAGTCATATACACAGGAGCAACAGTGAAATCTATAATGTGAGCTTTTGTTTTTTCACAAGCAGTTTTTAAAGCAAGCTCCACATTATGTATCATCAATTCTTCGCCAAATACATTAATATGTTGTTTGGTTCGTCCTGTAATCATAAAACGATAAGGGCTTAAATTGGTGAAACGAATCGTGTCGCCAACTTGATATCGCCATAAACCCGCATTAGTACTGATAAGCATAGCATAGTCTTTATCTTTTTGAACCTCAGATAAATTATATGTTTTAGGATTTTCTTTTTGTAATTCTTGCACAGGAATAAATTCATAATAAATTCCATAGTCTAACATCAACAACATTTCATTGCTAACACGTTCATCTTGTATACCAAAGAAACCTTCAGACGCACTGTATAACTGCATATACGCAACGTTATTGTTATTAAATAATTTCTCAAATAATTCTTTATAAGGTGTAAAACTTACACCACCGTGAAAATATACTTCTAAGTTTGGCCATATATCTTTTAGGTCATCCACTTTTTTTAATTCTAAAATTCGTTTTATCAAAACAAGCATCCAACTAGGAACTCCTGCTAAGCTCGTTACATTTTCGTCAGCCATCGACAATGCCATTTTCTCAAGCTTATCTTCCCAATTATCCATCAACGCTATATTAACGTCAGGTGCTCTGAAATACTCGGCCCACATTGGTAAATTTTGAATAATGATAGCGCTTACATCACCATGATAAGAATGATGATCGCCGAAATTATCTGTTTTAAAACTTCCGCCAAGCGCTAAATTTTTTCCTGTAAATAATTTTGTATCGGCATTATTAATACACTGAAAGGTAATCATATCTCTGCCACCATTATAATGACAGCCATCTAAAAATTCTTTACTAACAGGAATGTATTTGCTTTTATCAGTAGTGCCGCTGCTTTTAGCAAACCATTTAATATCGGTATGCCATAATAAATTCTGTTCGCCTCGTCGAGTACGTTCAATAAGAGGTTTCAGCGATTCGTAATCTTGTATAGGAACCTGTTGTTTAAACTGTTCGTAATTAGAAATAGATTTGAATTGATGCGCTTTTCCGAATTCTGTTTTTTGAGCAGAGGACGTTAAATTTAATAACCATTCGTTTTGTACGTCGTGCGGGTATTTCATAAACAATTCTATTTGATGCATCCGTTTTTTCATTAACCAGGATGCTATAGAATTGAGTATTGCCATTTATGAAATGTTTAAATCTGTTGTTTGTTTTTGAAAATACTTTGCGATACAATATTAGCATAATTACTTAATAATTCATCGTCTTTTAAATAGCTTATGATAATCTTAACGGCTTTATTTCCTTTGGTTAACGTGTAATTATCATAACTGTAATTTTTACCATTGGCAATATATGAACCATGTTGCATATCTGTTTGATAATTTTTTATTTTCAAATGATCATAACCTTCGTTAGCAGTAAAATAAGCATCTGGCGCCAACATATATGAATCTTTCATCTCCATAAAATCTTTATGTGCTATATAAGAATAATCGTTTACATCAAACTCTTCGATGGTTACCGAAAACGATTCAGAAGATTCAGCTTTTCGACTATTTTCTAAGGCATAATAATTAGTTAGATAAGAAGGTAAAACAGATTCTGATTTTTTTAATTCGAAAGGAAGCGTAATGCCAAGCTCTTGAGAGATAGAGTAATTGCCCCATTTCACGTGAGGTAAATAATTTTTTTCAGCAACTGTTTTTTCATCTGTTACTTCCAGATTATTGTTTTGAGTAAATATGATGAGAGAAAATAATAAAAATTGCGCTAAGGTTGCAACGATGAATACACGCGTTTTTTTTGTAACGGGTATATTTAAAAGTCGGCTCGAATTTGTAAAAAACTGTTTTTTATCTTTTGTTATTTCTCTGTTTTTTAAGATGAGTGGTGTGCTATCCGTTGTAGTTGCCTCATTGATATATACTTCAAAAGATGCATTATGATTAGATTTTTTCCAATCTATATAATTGTTCTTCATTTTTTGATGACAATGATTGCAAAACACAACACGTTCGGTGTAAATAGCATTCTTAAAATTACAGGCATCACAGATTAAATAATTCATATTATTTTATTAATGGTTACTT
>JANYGR010000154.1 GCA_025359355.1 Bacteroidota bacterium
ATAGAAAGTAAAGGAGGATTGATAGAATGTTTAAAAGCAAATATCATTCAAGATATTATTACGAAAGATGCTGAAACCCTTATGAATCAAGTGGAAGAAGGCAAGATGGTTTTAGTAGGTGTTAATAAATTTCAAAATAAAGCAGAAGTCATCCATGATGTTATTAAAGAAACCGTTTCCAAAATAAATGCTAAAACATTGATCAATCCTATTAAGGAAGTAAGGTTAAGTGAAAGTTTCGAAAACGTCCATTCAAATTAAAATATCATCGATCAACTCATTTTTTTAATACAAAAGAAGGCATGCGTAAAGATTTTTCAAATATAGATTATAAGCAAACTGTCATTTCGAGCGAAGTCGAGAAACAACATTCTAAATTTATTACCCCCGAACAGATTGAATTAAAGCCTCAATACACGGCTAGCGATTTATTAGAAGCTGAGCATCTAAATTTTGGTGCTGGTGTACCTCCTTTTTTAAGAGGACCATATTCTAGTATGTATGTTCAAAATCCTTGGACAATCAGGCAGTATGCAGGTTTTAGTACGGCTGAAGAAAGTAATGCATTCTACCGTCGTAATTTAGCGGCAGGGCAAAAAGGATTATCCGTTGCTTTTGATTTGGCTACACACCGCGGTTATGATAGTGATCATGAGCGAGTAGAAGGAGATGTTGGGAAAGCTGGGGTTGCCATCGATTCTATTTTAGATATGAAAGTGTTATTCGATCAAATTCCGCTCGATCAAATGAGTGTGAGTATGACCATGAATGGCGCTGTTTTACCAATACTTGCTTTTTACATTGTAGCTGCTGAAGAGCAAGGAGTGAGTATGGATAAACTCACAGGTACTATTCAAAATGATATTTTAAAAGAATTCATGGTGCGTAATACATATATCTATCCGCCTGATGCTTCCATGAAAATTATTGCAGATATTTTTGAATTCACATCTCAAAAAATGCCGAAGTTTAATTCTATTTCCATTAGTGGTTATCACATGCAAGAGGCTGGAGCTACCGCAGATATAGAGTTAGCGTACACTTTAGCTGATGGCTTAGAATATATACGAACTGGAATTAAAGCAGGATTGGATATAGATGCTTTTGCGCCTCGCTTATCATTTTTCTGGGCAATAGGCATGAATCATTTTATGGAGATTGCCAAAATGCGTGCTGCGCGTATGTTGTGGGCTAAAATGGTAAAACAGTTTAATCCTAAATCTGCTAAATCAATGGCATTGCGCACACATTGCCAAACAAGCGGTTGGAGTTTAACGGAGCAAGATCCTTTTAATAATGTTACTCGTACGTGTGTAGAAGCGCTAGCAGCAGCGATGGGACATACGCAAAGTTTGCATACCAATGCCTTAGATGAAGCCATTGCGTTACCAACAGATTTTAGCGCTCGTATCGCTCGTAACACACAAATTTATTTACAACAAGAAACCAATGTGTGTAAAGTGGTTGATCCTTGGGGCGGTTCTTATTATGTGGAATATTTAACTCAACAAATTACCGAAAAGGCATGGGCATTAATTGAAGAAGTTGAAAAGTTGGGTGGTATGGCAAAAGCTATAGAAACTGGTATTCCGAAGATGCGCATTGAAGAAGCTGCTGCGCGTAAGCAAGCACGCATTGATGGTGGTAAAGATATTATTGTTGGTGTTAATCAATATCAAACCGAAGAAAAAACAACAATAGATATTTTAGATGTAGATAATGCAAAAGTGCGTACGCAACAATTAGAACGTTTAGCAAAATTAAAAGCAGAACGCAACAAAGAAGAATCTGAAATGGCTTTAAATGCGTTAACTGAAGCTGCTAAAACCAATCAAGGTAATTTGTTAGAGTTAGCTATTAATGCAGCTCGCGTGCGTTGTTCGTTAGGTGAAATTTCATTAGCACTCGAAAAAGTATATGGCCGTTATAAAGCTAATATTCGTAGTATTTCGGGAGTGTATAGTAAAGAAATAAGCATGGATAAATATTTTTTAAAAGCAAAAGAATTAGCAGACCAATTTGCTGAATTAGATGGACGTCGTCCACGTATCATGATCGCGAAAATGGGACAGGATGGACATGATAGAGGCGCTAAAGTAATTTCAACCAGTTTTGCTGATATGGGATTTGATGTTGATATTGGCCCATTATTTCAAACGCCAGCAGAAGCAGCCAAACAAGCTGTTGAGAATGATGTGCATATTTTAGGAGTAAGTAGCTTAGCGGCAGGTCACAAAACCCTTATTCCACAAGTAATTGCAGAACTTAAAAAATATGGTCGTGAAGATATTATGGTAATTGCAGGAGGCGTAATTCCCCAACAAGATTACGATTTCCTTTATAAAGCAGGTGTATCAGGAGTTTTTGGACCAGGTACCATTATTAGTAAAAGCGCCATTGATATTTTAGAGAAGTTAATTGAAAGAACAAAGTAAAAAAGTTCAATTGAAATATTTTTTATTCAATTAGTTAAACATTAATCAGTTCAATATGAAAAAAATAAGCTTACTTTTTTGCCTGTTATCATTCAGTGTATATGCACAAACCAACAAAAGTTTTGATTTTGGTTTGAGTGCTCCGCTTTCATTTAATAGTAAAATACCTGGATTTGCATTAACTCCCAATATTAATTATTGCTCTGGTCGACATCAATTTCAAATTGGATTAGATATTTATTCAAATAGGATGAAAGGTCTTCATAACATCGTTGGACCACACATTGCTTATAAATATTTATTTAGGGATGAAACTAAAATCTTTAATGTGTTTGGCGACTTTAATTTGCAATATGTGCAATATGGCGTAGGTCAAGCAAACTCAGTTCCTTATAATTATTTGCCAACGGATTTAGAACATGCTGGGTATAATATGGTTCAAACGCAATCATTGATTAATACTTTAGGACTTGGCCTGAGTGTTACATTAAAAAAACGAGCATCATTAATTTTTGTAATAGGTGGAGGATATAATTATTATCAATCAAAAAACTCCCCTACAAGTTCATTGTCTTATGGTAGTTTTGGGAATTGGGGAGTATCTGATTATCCAGTTGGAAATTATATTAAGCCTATTGTATATACTCGTTTAGGACTAAATATCAAGCTCTGGAAAAATTATTAGCCCTCATTTTGAATATATAAATTACCAGTTATGGTCTAAAAACAACCAGTTACAAAGTATGAGTGTGAAAAACTGTTAAATCTATTTCTTTGGCATAGGCATTGAAATTAGGATTACAAACAAATTAATAAATAGAAATCATGAAAAATTCTATTAGACTATTCAGTACTATTTTTATAATAGTTACAAGTTTAAGTGTAAGTGCTCAACACCGTTCTCGTGGAAACGAAAATCAACAACCTCAACAACAAAATCAATCTCAACAACAAAGCCAAGGTCAAACACAATATCAATCCTACGATACACGCTGGGGACATGGGCATCATAATGGTTGGAATAATTGGGGCGGAGGTGTAACTGTTCAAATTGGTAATACACCAAATTACGGTTACAATAACTACGGTTATGGAAATAATTATTACAGTAATTATAATAACAATTATAATAATTATTATTCTGTAAAACGTGCTGCACGTAATTCGTTAAGACAAGCTGCTCAAACTATAGGAAATGCGTTGCAATTTTCTGATTGGAATGATACGTATTCTCCATGGTTGGCAAAAGCCATTCGTCATCAACAATATGCTAAACAGCTTTATTTTTGGGGAGATTATCCAGGAGCTTTAAACCATGCGGAACGTGCAAATTTTTTAGCTTGGAATACTTTATCGTATTTTAATAACGGAAATGGATATAATAATGGTTATGGAAATAATGGTAATTACCAAGATCCTTACCAGGACCCAAATAATCCATATTATAGAAAAGGAAATTCGCAATCTACAAATCCGAATTATTCTAATCAAAATACTAATGGTTCTAATAATACAGATGAGGATTTTGGATATAGAAAAAGTCAAGATACTCAAACAGATAATTCGAAAGATCAAAACACAAGTACTGGTAATCAATCAAACACAGATACAGGTTTACAAAAAGCAGAGGTTGATGGTCAGTTGCCACAAAGTAAATTAAGTGATCAAGAGTTATTGAAAACCAATGCAAAAGAATTAGATGTTGAGTAATTAATGATTGTATATAATTATAATAGAAAAGTCTTGCAGTTGCAGGACTTTTCTATTTTTACTGTTATCTTTAAGTATTGTATTATTTTAGAATAAGAACATAAGTTATTTATTAAACATTTAATTTTATAATAATGAATATTTCTTCGGATTCAATAGAAAGCATTTATACCAGTTTAAATTCTAGTGTAGCTGGATTATCAAGTGAAATAGCTAAACAACGACTAGTTGAGTTACATAAAGCAGAAAAAAAAGAAACACGATTTAAGCGAGAGTTTAAATTATTAGTTCGACAGTTTACAAATCCATTGATTTTATTATTGGTTGTGGCTGTTATTCTTTCCGCTATTTTAGGCGAAAATTCTGACACGCTTATTATCTTATTTATTTTAGTAAGTACAGGCTTGATGAGTTTCTTTCAAGAACAGCAAGCGGGAAGGGCTGTGGAGAAACTCCAACAAATTATTAAGTTAAAATGTCTTGTACTGAGAGATGGAAAAGAGGAGTCGATAAATACAGAAGAAGTTGTTCAAGGAGATATTATTGTATTTAACGCAGGTGATATCATTCCCGCAGATTGTAGGATTATCAGTAGTAACGAACTTCACGTAAACGAAAGTACTTTAACAGGAGAATCTTTTCCTGTAGAAAAAATGGAGGGTGATCTTAAAGAGTCAT
>JANYGR010000173.1 GCA_025359355.1 Bacteroidota bacterium
TTCATAAAATAAATATAATAAAGAACAAGGACCCACAATAAACATAAATATGTCGGTGTATTGAGAGTTAGAAACCAATAAAATAATAAATGGAATAATCGCTAAAGAGCCAATGTAAGTGGCGTATTCAAAGGTTTTTCGCTTAGTAGATTCCAAATGTGGCAGTGGAGAAATACCAATACTTCCTAAGCTTTTTTGAGTCCACACAAAGGTTACTAAACTGATAACCATCACGATGGCAGCTAAGCCAAATGCCACATTCCACTCCATTCCTAATGGAATCATGCTTTCAAATAAGGTTCTTTTGCCAATACCAATACACAAAAATCCACCGAGTAATGCACCCAAATTTACGCCTGCATAAAATAAGGAGAAGCCGGCGTCTGTGCGATGATCTCCTGGTTTATATAGATTACCAACAATGGTTGAAATGGTTGGTTTAAAAAAGCCAGTACCAATAATATTAAAGCCAATCCCTAAAAAGGAAAACTCTTTTGGATTTATTGCTAAGATTATACTTCCAACAATCATTAGCATTCCGCCCCAGAATAACGATTTACGAAGCCCTAAGATTTTATCGGCCAATAAACCGCCAATAAAAGTAAATGCATATACAAATGCTTGCGTAGCGCCATATTGTAAATTTGCCTCCACTTTATTTTTGAGTAATTCCTCAACCATAAAAATAACAAGCATTCCTCGCATGCCGTAGAAACTGAAGCGTTCCCACATCTCACTAAAAAATAAGTACCACAATTGTTTGGGGTATTTTCCTTTAAAATTTTGTATTTCTTCTAAATCGCTTGTTGCAGTTGGCATAATTCTATTTATTAAAAACCCCTAACAAACCTGATAATTAATTATTAAGTTTATTAGGGGGAAATTATTATTTTATTTTAAAGATTATCTTAATTCTTCAATATGTGCTTCAACATGTTTTTCTGTGATCATTTTTTCTAACCAGCCGCTTAGTAACAATAAGATTCCCGCCGCCGCCGCAGTCATAATAATAAATAACATAAAAAATTCATATAGGTTGGTTATTTGAATGCCTATAAATGAAGGATAAACAACAGGTTCAGTACTTCCTGCCTCAACAGTTGGAGGTATTAAAGCACTTAATGTTCCTGCAAATTTATTAGCCGCTGCATTGGCTAAAAACCAAGTCCCCATCATTAAAGATGATAAACGTAAAGGTGCTAATTTTGACACCATTGACAATCCTATTGGAGATAAGCACAATTCTCCCATTGAGTGAATTATATATAAAGAAAACAACCAAATCATACTAGTTTTACCACTTATTCCTAAACCTTTAACAGCTATAGCAATAACGACATAACCTAATGCTACCAATGCTAAACCTATTGCCATTTTTTTGGAAGAAGACGGCTCTAAGCTTTTTTTGTATAAGTAACCCCATATCATTGAGAAAACTGGCGCTAAGCATATAACTGCCAAAGGATTGACGGATTGAAACCAACTAGCAGGAAATTCACTTTTATCGACATTTGGAATATAACCTAATGCAAATAATATAATTAAAAGTAATGCAACAACTCCTGTTACAATATAATCCATGTTTTTTCTCCAATCAAAAAACCATTTTAATCCTTTTGACAAAAAATACATAATAGATATGCCTGCAAGCATAATTAACCAACCTGGAACATATAAACTCATTTTTCTATCAACTTGTCTATCGGCAAATAACGTTAACGATGCACCTGCTTGCTCGAAAGCGCCCCAAAAGAAGATAACAAAGAATGCTAATATAAATACAACGATTATTCTTTTACGTTCAATAGACGTTAAACTTTTATCACTTAAAATAATTATTGGCATAATTAGCATTGCACCATAAATAAAATAGCTAATAATATCTAAATCATTTTTAAAAATTTGTTTAAAGTTGAGCATAAAAAAGATAATCCCTATAGAACCAGCAATTACTAAGATGTTTTTTAAGTCTAAAGGTTTTACAGGTAATCCTAATTCCTTGCCTTCTTCAGAGATTAAATATTTTTTTTGGTAAATCACGAAGAAAAATAAACTAGCAATCATCCCTATACAAGCCGCCATAAACCCCCATTTAAAGTCCATTGACCCACAAACTAAGGGAGAGAAAAAAGCACCTAAATTTATACCCATATAAAAGATAGTAAATGCACTATCAATTCGCCTATCTCCAGCTGGGTATAGTTGACCTACCATAGTTGAAATGTTTGGTTTGAAAAAACCATTACCAATAATAATTGCTGTTAAACCTGCCCACATCATTGTAACACCGCCATTGGCGCCAATGCTAGCGCTCATAAACATTAAAAATTGCCCTAAAGCCATTAGTAATCCACCGATTATAATACTTCTTCTGTTTCCTAAAAATTTATCACATAAATATCCACCTAACAAAGGAGTTAAATAAACCAAGCCAGTATAACTACCATAAATTTGAGAGGCATCACCGTCTTTCATTAATAGAACTTTAGTCATGAATAGGATGAAGATTGCTCTCATTCCATAGTAACTAAATCGTTCCCACATTTCAGTGAAGAATAAAAAATATAAACCTTTAGGATGACCTTTTTTTTGTTCGACAGCTTGTTCCATAAATAATCAGTAAGATTTTAGTGTTTTTTAATAGTTGCCTAAAATACTATTTATTTACTAATTATATGGAAATATGAGCTAAAAAAACTACATCTTCTGAGGCAGATTTACTTCTTCTTCTCTGCTTTCTCTCTACGTTTTTTGCTCCAGTAATTGTAGCCAAATGCAAGTATCACAAATATAGCTACAGGTATCTTCCATGATACAAGGCCATCTTGACCTACATAGCACATAAAGCGTTCCCAACGGAATTTACCATCGTGAGAATTTTTGGTTAAGGAACCTAAAATTGATTTACCACTAATCGGATTTTTTGCAGGATCCTTCATACTAAACCAAACAAATACTGGACGGCCAACTACGTGATCAAACGGAACAACCCCCCAACTGCGACTATCAGCCGAATTGTGACGATTATCCCCCATCATCCAGTAATAGCCTTGTTTGAATGTATATGATGTAATTGGCATTCCATCGTATAATACTTGAGCACCAGATTTTGTAATATGATGAATGCCATCATCGTAAGTGCTTAGCATTTTTTCATAAAGACAAATATTTCCAGTGTCAATTTTTACAGTCATGCCTTCACTTGGTAAGGTAAATGGTCCGAAGTTATCGTTATTCCAAGCATAACTTGGGCTGTGAGGGAAAACAGATTGCTCAACCATTCCTTTTGGTTTTACTTCTTTTTTTACAGAATAAACGTCAGGAAACGTTTTTATTCTTTCCGCTTTTTCTTGAGTTAAATTGAGGCTGTATAAAAATGTATCTTTAGAAAGTAATGTCGATTTATATTCAGCAAAAAACTCTTTAACTTCATAATGAGGTTGATTGTCCGCAGATGAATATAGCATAGAACTATCTCTTATTGTTTCCTGATAAAATGTAATTTGAAATGCTTCATCATAATAAATGTCCAAATTATCAAGCATTTCAACTGTAAATAGAGGGCTTTTGCATTTTACAAAATAATGATGTTGAGCCTCTTTAGGCATTGGACTTAATTTATCATCAACAAATAATTCGCCATTTTTTATTTCTAATTTATTACCTGGTATA
>JANYGR010000228.1 GCA_025359355.1 Bacteroidota bacterium
GTATTGATAGAAACATTTGTTACTTCGGCTATTTCCTTAAAACTCATATCATAATACGTACGCATAATCACAACCTCCTTTTGATCTGGGGGTAATTCACCTACTACACCTCTAATCAGTTCTTTAAATTCTTTAGTCTCATCAGCGCCTTTGGAGTTAGATACTGGTTCAGGAATAATATCAAAAATATCAACGCGTTCTCCTTCATCATTCGTAACCGACGATATGCTTGGCATTTTCTTAATCTTACGAAAATGATCAATCATTAAATTTTTAGCAATACGTAATACCCATGGTAAAAATTTACCTTCCTCATTATACTGACGCTTCTTAAGCGTTTGAATTACTTTAAAAAAGGTTTCCTGAAAAATATCTTCAGTCAATTCCTTATTACGGCTAATTAAATATAAGTACGAAAAAACACGGCGTTTGTGGCGTTTTACAAGAATAGAAAGGGATTCTTCATTACCATTCATATAAAGCTTAACAAGCTCGTTATCCGAAAGAAGTTGCATAGGCATGGGACTACAATTAAATTATTAGTAAACAATAAAAATTTAAGTAGAGTATCTGCTATATGTTTCTTCTTTTTAGAATTGCCCGAAGACAATATTGGTTAATGATTAAGCAAATTTAGCTATTTTTAACTAAAAGCAATTGTTAATTTGGGTAAAACTAGTATTTGACTTATTAAAAGAATGATCCTAATACGTGAAGTAATTTATCAACTTGACTATGCCATAATAAACGAGCAGATACTTCATCCGCTTTATCTGAAGCAAAATCAGTAATCATGAGAGATATATCATTCGTTAAATCATCTTTTTGTATACGGAACTCAAAATAACTACCATCATTTTTATCAACCCATTGGTATCTAATTAATTGTGGAGGAACTTCTTTTACTAATTTGGCTTGTTGAATTTGTCCGTCCCAGTTAAAAGTGAATACACCATCTCTGATATTCACATCGTCGCAAAACCATTCAGATAAGCCACTTTCAGTACTTACAAACTCAAATACCATATCTTCCGAAGCTCTAACTACAAATTCAATTTCGAATTTACCATTTGGTTCTTTAATAAATTTTGCGGGAGCTTCATTTACATCCTTACGGAAAGTTGTTGGCGCCACAATTGGCTTTTTAATAATTGGTGCTTTTTCTTTTTTTACCTTAGCAACTTTCTCTGGTTTTACAACCGGAACCTTCACTACTACTGGCTTTTCTACCTTAACAACAGGTGTCGGTTTAGCCTTTACAACTGCCTTTTTAGCTATCGCTTTAACTACTATTTTTTTAGGAGCAACTTTTTTAGCAACCGCTTTCTTTAATACGACCTTTTTTATAGGCTTAGCAACTTTTTTGGTAATTGCTTTTTTCGCAACTACTTTCTTTGCTACTGCTTTTTTAACTACTTTTTTAGGAGCTGCTTTTTTTGCAACTGTTTTTTTAGTGGCAACTTTTTTAACTGCTTTTTTTGGAGCTACTTTTTTTACTACAGCTTTCTTAGCTACTGGTTTTGCTTTTGCAGTCAATTTTTTCGCAGGCTTTGCTTTTGCAACTGGTTTAGATGCTGTTTTTTTGGCAACAGTTTTTTTTGCTACTACTTTTTTAGTATTAGATTTAGCTGATGCTTTTTTATTTTTTGACGAAGCCTTTGTTTTTGTCGACATATTCCTATAATTTTTTGTGAAATATATACAAAATTATGTTTCAAATGAAATTATTTTGTTAAATATTATTTTATTTATTCAATGCCTGCTCTTTTTTTACTTAAAATCACTTAAAAAATTACCTTTGTCGATATGGATAATATCATCACCCTTTTACCCGAAAGTGTGGCTAATCAAATAGCCGCAGGGGAAGTGGTACAACGCCCTGCCTCTATTGTTAAAGAATTACTCGAAAATGCCATTGATGCAAAAGCTACCTTTATTAAATTAATTGTTAAAGATGCTGGTAAAACCCTCGTTCAAGTTATCGATAATGGACTAGGAATGAACCCTGTAGATGCCCGTATGGCCTTTGAACGCCATGCTACTTCCAAAATAAAAAAAGCGGAAGATCTATTTCAATTACACACTAAAGGCTTCAGAGGAGAGGCATTAGCCAGTATTGCTGCTGTAGCTCAAGTTGAATTAAAAACCAAACGCGAAGACGATATCGTGGGGCAACTTATCGAAATAGAAGGAAATAAATTCATTAAACAAGAAGAATGTCAAGCTCCTACAGGCAGTTCTTTTAGCGTAAAAAACTTATTTTTCAATATTCCAGCCCGTCGTAATTTTTTAAAAGATGATAGTGTTGAATTAAAACACATTATTGACGAATTTGAGCGTGTTACCCTTCCTCATCCTAACATCCATTTTCAGTTATATAGCAATGGCAACGAATTATATAATTTGCCTCCTGCAACCTTAATAGAGCGTATTTCAGGCTTATTTGGTAAATCTTTTCAAGGTAAATTAGTACAAATAGATGAAACCACGGATGTTGTTAAAATTACTGGATATGTAGGTAAGCCCGAAAATGCTAAGAAACGCAGAGGAGACCAATACTTTTTTGTAAACGATCGTTTTATCAAAAGCCCTTACCTTCATCACTCTGTGGCTGAAGCATATAGGGAACTTATTTCGAACGACAGTCATCCTGCCTATTATTTATTTTTACAAGTAAATCCCGAGTTAATAGATATTAATATCCATCCAACCAAAACAGAAATTAAGTTTCAGGACGAAAAAATAATTTATGCGCTCTTGCATAGTTCAGTAAAACGAGCACTTGGTAAAGCTAATTTAGCTCCAAGCTTAGATTTCAATAGTGAAATGAGCTTTGAAATTGATTATACCAAAACGGTTTCTCAACCAACGGTATCTGTCAATTCAGATTATAATCCTTTTAATTCCGGCGCGAGTAAAAGTCCTTCTTATCAGCAACCAAAAGAAACTGAACAGCAAAGGCATAATAAACAGAATTGGGAAAGCTTATATCAAAATTACGCAAACACAGATTATAGAGGGGAAAATGAATCCCTACAACTCGAAAAACAAACAGAGCAACATACCTTAGCCTACGAAAACCAAGCGTACAAAGGGTTTCAGTTGTATGGTAAATATATTATTTCGGCACATCAAGCAGGCTTGTTAGTCATAGATCAGCAACGTGCTCACGAACGTATTTTGTTTGAGCACTATTTAGCTACTAAAGACAAAACAACGGCTTCAGCATCTCAGCAAGTATTGTTTCCTGTAACTATCGAATTAACACCGAATGATTTTGTATTAATTGAAACACTCACACCACATTTTAAATTACTAGGTTTTGAAATAGAACCGTTTGGAAAAAATACCATTGTAATTCAAGGCACACCTGCAGAATTAGGAGAATTTAACACTCAAGAAATGATAGAAGGCATCTTAGAAACCTATAAATTAAATACCTTTGATGTAAAACTTGATCCGTTTGAAAATATGTGCAGAAGTATGGCAAAAAGTGCAGGCATAAAATATGGTAAATCATTAGAAAATGAAGAAATAGCATTAATGCTTGAACATTTGTTTAATTGCGAAAACCCTATGTATAGCCCAAATGGAAAGCCTATTCTTATGGAAATGAGTAAATTGGATTTAGAAGCATTCTTTAAGAAATAAGATTTTATATATGAGCTTCCAAGAATTTAAACCACGACAGTTTCAACAAGTACCATCAGTAGTTAAATATATTTTAATCATTAACGTGGCATTATTTGTTGCAAGCCGCGTTCTATTTACAAATTTCCCAATTGATAATTGGTTGGATTTGCATTATTATAAATCCGGTTTATTCATGCCACATCAGTTTATCACCCACTTATTTATGCATGCTAATATTTCCCATCTCTTTTTTAATATGTTAGGCGTGTATATGTTTGGCTCCATCTTAGAAAACATTTGGGGAGCTAAACGTTTCATTAATTTTTATATACTCTGTGGTTTGGGTGCAGCCTTAGCTCAGTATGCTGTTTATATTTATCAGGATATAGAAATTTCCGCTTACCTTAATACCTTAGATCTGAATACAATGTTGGAACAAAAACAGCATATATACGATAGCTCTTGCTTAGGCGCATCCGGCGCTTTATTTGGATTACTTGTAGCTTTTGCAATGATGTTTCCAAACACTGAATTGCAATTGTATTTTGTGATTCCTGTTAAGGCAAAATACTTAGTGATTGGTTATGGTTTATTCGAACTATTTTCAGGATTATCTAACAATATGGGAGATAATGTGGCTCACTTTGCACATTTAGGTGGCTTAGTTGTTG
>JANYGR010000253.1 GCA_025359355.1 Bacteroidota bacterium
ATGACTACATCTCAAACAGTTAGTAATTATACACTTAATCCTATTATTGGTTCACCTACAAGTGCAACAAGAGATGCTTCTAATTTTAAATTGGTTCATTTGATAGTTGCTACTCCACTTACATCTGGAACCACATATACATTAAGTGTAAATAATATACAAGATGCTTCAAATAATGCACTAACAACGTTTACAGTGAGCTTTGGTTATTTGGTTTTTAGTACGCCAAATTTTAAAGATATTATCATTAATGAAATTTATGCAGATGCTTCTCCAATTGTAAATCTCACCACGTGCGAGTATCTGGAGCTTTATAATACATCAACAAATCCATTTAATTTAGGTGGATTGAAACTAACAGATGGAAGTTCTTTAGCTACACTTAACTCTTATACACTAACACCACATGGTTATGTAATCCTCTGTCCCATTGCTGATACAGCTCAATTTACAGCACTTGGTTATACAAATAAATTAGGGGTGAGTTCTTTTCCTTCTCTAAATAATACAGGAGATAATCTTTATTTAAAAACAGCGCTTAATGCGATCATTGATAGCGTTAATTTTAATGATACTTGGTACAGAGATGCTATTAAAAAAGATGGAGGCTATAGTTTAGAGTTAATTAATCCTCTTCAAAATAACACTTGCTCTCAAGTAAATAATTGGATAGCTAGTAACGATGCGGATGGAGGAACTCCAGGCTTTTTAAATTCTGTATATAATATTTCCCCTGATATTATTGGGCCTAAAATTACTAACGTTTCGGTGCTCGATTCTTTGCATATAGTCGTTTGTTTTGACGATGTAATTTCTACAATGCAATTACAAGCCGTTTCAAATTATACTGTAAATAATATGATTGGTTCGCCTTCGCTTGCTACTGTTAGTAATGGCAATACATGTGTGAATTTAACTTTAACTACTAAATTAATAAATGCTACTAATTATAAGATTACTGTTTCGGGAATAACGGATTGTAATAGTAATGCGTTGAGTCCAAATATATTTACATTTTCTTTTTACAAGGCAACGTATCAAGATGTTGTCATTAATGAATTAATGCCTGATCCAGATCCTGCAATAAATCTACCGACAGAAGAATATGTTGAATTAAAAAACAGAACAGCTTTTACGATTAATCTTAAAAATTGGAAATTTGCAACAACTACTAGTTCTAAAAAATTACCAGATATAAGCATTAAACCAGACAGCTTTATAGTATTAACAGGCGCAGGAAATGCAAATGCGTTTTATAATTTCGGTATTAAAGCATACGAGGTAACAAGTTTTCCTACGCTATCTAATTACGGAACAACCTTAACTTTGCGTGATAGTAATAATGTATTAATTAACTCAATTACTTACGCAACGAGTTGGTATAACGATGATAACAAAAAAGATGGCGGTTGGAGTTTAGAGCAAATAGATCCAAAAAACCCTTGTGGTGGGCAAAGTAACTGGCACGCTAGTAAAGACGCCAACGGTGGAACGCCAGGAAAAAGAAATTCTGTTAATGCTTTAAATCCAGATAATACAGCGCCGCAGATAGACCGCGTTGAGGTTATTAATAAAGACACGATCGTATTAATTTTTACGGAAGCTTTAGATAGTTTGAGTTTAATAAATCCTGCGTCGTATAGCTTTGATAATGGACTGACAGCGCCAACATCTATTTATCCAATTTCATCAGACTTTAAAAAAGTAAAACTGAAAATATCAACTTCGATGAGCTTAAATACGTTATATCATGTTTCTTTATTAAATAGCATAAAAGATTGTGCTGGAAATTTAGTGAACACGTTGATTTCAGCTCCATTTGCCTTACCACAAGCACCTGTTGCAAATGACGTTGTTATTAATGAAGTTCTATTTGAACCAAACACAGGCGGTGTTGACTTTGTGGAATTGTATAATAAGAGTTCGAAAACAATTGATTTAAAACAACTTCGAATAGGTTCGATGGACACTATCTCGGGAATGCTTATAAACACAGAACATATTACGGATGAAGGTTTTTTATTGTTCCCCGAAAGCTATATGGTTATTAGTGAAAATGGAATTATAATTAAACAGCAATATCAAACAACTAACCCAAGCGGTTTTTTAGATATCGCTAATTTACCAACGATGAGTAGCGATATAGGAGTTATTACATTAACAGATACGAACGCTTTAGTACTCGATAATTTTAAGTACTCTAGTAAAATGCATTTCCCTTTGTTGGTAAATACCAAAGGAGTATCGCTCGAACGTATTGATTTTAATAGAACAACCAACGATAGAACAAATTGGAATAGCGCTGCCGAAAATGTAGGCTTTGCTACACCAGCCTATCGAAATTCACAATACTTAAAAGCAGATGGCGGAAGTGGGGTTACTATTCCTAATCCTTTGTTTTCGCCTGATAATGATGGCTATAACGACGTGTTAAATATTTCGTATAAATTAGATGAGCCAGGAAAGGCTGCTAACGTTTACATATATGATAGTAAGGGACGGCAAGTGCGTTACTTAATTAAAAACGAACAACTCTCGCAAGACGGGATGCTAAGCTGGAATGGCATTAACGATGAAAATGAAAAAGCGCCTATCGGTATTTATGTAGTGTATGTAGAATTATTTAATTTATCAGGTAAAATTAATACCTATAAATTGAGTTGCACTTTAGCAGGAAAGTTGTGATTTTATTGTATCTTTAATTTAACATTAAAATCTGCTGATTATGAAAAAATTAATTTTTATTTATTTTACTTTTATTAGCATTATAGCATTATCTCAGCAAATAGAAGTGCTTAGGCAACAAAATTATGATTATCAAAAAATGCAAAGGTCATTAAATCCTAAAAATAAATATCAAATTATTCCTAACATACATGATATAAAGCATACTAATGTTAATTCTTCACAACCTAAAATTGCCACAACGACAACTGGCGCTTGTAGTTGTTTATTGCCTGTTGATAATACATATTCTGTAGTCCCATTTAGTAATGGATTTGCTCCAGACTACAGATGCGATGATGGATCATCTCCTATTATTACATTGCCATTTTCATTTGTTTTTTACGGAACAACATACAATAGCTTATACATAAATAACAATGGTAATGTAACATTTAATAATTATTTTTATTCATTTAGCGCAGGAGGATTTCCTGCAGGAGAAGCTTCTAATTTAGATACAATTATGATAGCGCCGTTTTGGGGTGATGCCGATTCGAATAATCCTCTTAGTGGATTGGTCTATTATAAAATAACACCCACTTCAATTATTATAAAATGGGATTCAATTGGTTATTATGCGACACAAGCTAATCTTAGAAATACGTTTCAACTAATATTAACCGATGGCAATGACCCCATTTTATCTAACGGTAATAACGTAGCTTTTTGTTATGGGGATATGCAATGGACTACAGGAGATGCCTCTATGGGAACTTCTGGTATTGGCGGAATACCAGCTACAGTGGGTGTTAATAAAGGTGATGCCTTAAACTATTTTCAAGTTCAAGTCTTTCAATTATTTTATGATTCATGGAATTATTGAAAAATTGATATCTGTTTTTTCCTGAGTTTTTTGCG
>JANYGR010000296.1 GCA_025359355.1 Bacteroidota bacterium
TTTTGCTTATAATGAATAAAAATGACTCTTCAATAAAAACAGTCCCGATACTTCGGGATTTTTTTATTTTCTTTTGCTTAACCAAAAGAAACAAAAGTCAAGGCGAAAAGCCATATCCATTTTTTCTTCGCGTAAAAAGCCTTCGCAATACCGCCAGAAAAACATGTATATCGCTCCTTTTCGCCAAAACCAGCCGTACACTAACCAACGCATGCATTAATTTATATAACTCAATTCCACTAACAATATCAAAAAACCAAATACACCCTTATACTTTTAGTGTGAGATTACTATTTAGTTTAATGTGTTTATCTGTTGGACTTAAAGCTCAGGTTAATTATCCTTCTGATAGCAGCTTTATACGTATTCTATCGAACGAACATAAAAATAATTACCAAACATTTACGTACTCAAAAATTGATACAACGATAACCAATTTTCAAAATTATTTTCCTCGTAATACAAATGGTAATTTAGGATTGCCTTCAAGTCCTTTATTAATGACCTATCAAACCAAAGCACTTGGATTTAATTTATATAATGCACCATACAACAATGATGTTATTACGAGTAATAATGTTGGGTATTATCAAACAAAAGGCCCTTACGCTTCGTTAACAGGTATAGCGGGGTCTAAACAAGAGCAAACATTTAAATTATTATTTTCTAACACGTTTAAAAATAAACTCAATTTAACGTTGGGCTTTAATCGCTATAGTGGCTTAGGTTTTTTTAAGCAACAACAAACTTTTACAAATAATTTTTATGCATCGAGTAATTACACCAACAAAAATAATAGAGTTGGATATTACACATATTTTTTGTTTAACAAGCTGAAACATCAGGAAAATGGAGGGATTAAGAACGACTCCTTATTTTTAAAAGACGTGACTGTAAATAAACAAATATTACCAATGAATTTAAGTAGTGCAAAACGAGAAGTGAGAAACACTACTTATAACTTAGATGCTTGGTTTAGAATAAACAAAATAGAAGACAGTTCTACTGTGTTTTCGCATTTTATTAATTACACATTTAACTATTCTGGAAATTATAGTAAGTATGTAGATTTGAATGATACCATTGATAAATATTATCAAGTGCATTATCTAGACACTGTAAAAACAAGGGATTCGACGCATTGGAGGAGTTTTTCAAATACGATTAATTATTCTTTAAAAATAAATCCAATTCATACACGTTTGGAATTAGGATTAAAAAACGAATACAATCAAGTGCATCAATACCGCGATTCGTTATTTATGAATAACATTATCAATGTTGGTGTTTATACACAACAAAAAAATTACACAGGCTTTATCAAAGCTAATTATATTGTGAGTGGTTCTAATATAGGCGACTATAGCATAGATGTAAACAATCAATACCAAATACAATTATTTAATTCCACTAAAAAGAGAGATACCGAATCATCGCTAAAAAACAACTATTTAAAACTAAATTTTAATATCAACTACGAAAGTCGTCATCCTGATTTCATATACAACACTTGGTTAAGCAATCATTATGCATGGTCAAATGCTTTTGTTCCTACTCAAAAATTACAAGGATTATTTAGTATTCGTGAATCAAAAACAAATGGTGAAATAGGTTTAATTTATCAAAATACCAAAAATATGCTTTATATGAATGAGCTTGCTGTTCCTCAACAGGCGGGAATTTCTATTCAAAATATATCGTTATATATCCGAAAAGAGTTTTTGTTTTTTAAACACTTAGGGTTAAATGCTCAGTACAACTATCAAACAAGCTCTTATCAGGCAATTGTGAGTATGCCTAATCACATTGTAAACTCAGCCATATACTACCAAGGCAATTTATTTAAACGTGCTTTGCAATTACAAATTGGCTTTAATGTTCAATACTATAATGCGTTTAATGGTATGGCTTATATGCCTGCCACCAATATGTATTATGTACAAACTACTAAAACAGTTGGCAATTATCCTTTTGTAGATTTCTTCTTAAATGCGCGTATCAAGCCCGTTCGTTTCTTTATTAAATTAGATCATCTTAACCAAGGGTTTACGGGTAATAACTATTACTTAACACCTGGTTATTTACAAAATGATAGAGCTGTAAAATTTGGATTAAACTGGTTGTTTTTTGATTAAAGCATTTATTTCCGTTCTAACAAATCAATCACTAACTCGGAAGACCTGCCAATAATGGCTTTATAGCCATCTATCACAATAGGTCGTTCTATTAAAATAGGATTTTCGATAAGAAGTTGAATCCACTCTTCGTTGGTAAAAGTTTTGTTTTTAAATTTCTCTAAATAAATGGCTTCTTTTTTACGAACGATATCAACGGCTTTTAATCCAAGTTTTGATAAAATAGTTTTTAATTCTTTTTTAGTTGGAATATCTTTTAAATATTCTATAATTTCTATTTCACAATCTTCTTTTTGAAGTAGGCTCAAAGCCTCTCTCGACTTGCTACAACGAGGATTATGTAAGATGGTTACTTTTTTCATGTTTAAGTTTTTATTTAATTTTAAAATATTTTCATCGCAGAGTCACAGAAGAAACAGAGTTTTTTATTATCAAATCAACTAA
>JANYGR010000318.1 GCA_025359355.1 Bacteroidota bacterium
GTTTATTTTTAATCAACTGGGTTTGTTCCAATAATTGGTCTTTAGGCAACACATTGTCTAATTCGCCAATCACCATCATAACCGGATAATGAACCATACCTAGTATCACATCGCGATTAGGCCTGTCTTTCATGCCTTCTAAAGCGGCGATGATTGAGCGTTTGGAAACCTTACTAGCAATTTTCTGTGCGTACGCTATTTCTGTTTTTAAATATTTAGCGTTTTTAGTGGCGAACAGATTTTTAATTACCTCTGTGGTATAAATTTTATGGTTTGCTTTTACAACTCGAACAGAGCGGGTTCTGTCTCGTTTTTTATCATCACTATCAGCATAAGCTGATGAATGAAACAAACACAAGCCTTTTAAATTATCAGGAAATAAATCAGCGAACGCCAATCCTACATAGCCACCCATGCTATGTCCAACAATTACATATTTTTTCAATCGTAAACTATCCATCACCGCTTTTACACATTTAGCAAGCATTTCCATCGTATGCACATATCCAAAACAATCGGTGGTGCCATGCCCTGGTAAATCAATGGCAATAACGCGGTACGATTTAGAAAGCTCTATCGTTGTGTTTTCCCAAATTTGATGTGATCCTAAAAAACCATGTAACATAACAACAATCCTACCCTTTCCTGTATCAGAAAAAGTAACGGTTCCTTTTTTAAATGTCGTTGTTTTTAGCATTTATTTTTTGATCGTGTCTGTTTTTAATTGGCGCTGTTGTTTTGGTTGATTTGTCGTAGGTTCGTTGGTAAACATAGATACAACAAGCATTAACAAACCTACTGCTAAAGGCGTAGCAAACAAAATATATTTGTAATCGCTATATGTCGGTTTGGGAATCGTTTTAGCGGCTGTTTTTTCAGCCTGCTTGTAATAATTTTTATAATACTCTCTTCGTTTTAAATCTTCCTCGGTAAACGTCCATTGTTTTTGTGTTTTACCATTCCTCTGCTGCGATTGATGTTGCGAAGTTGATTGTGTTCTTGTTCCAAAATGAGAATCATCGTAGCGCCTGCGCGCATGCGGATTAATGAGTGTGTTGTATGCTTTCAGTATTTGTTGAAATACCGAGCTTGCATTGGGATTATTGGGGTTTTTATCGGGATGGTAAATCTTAGCTAATTTCCGAAAGGCTGCTTTTATTTCGCTGTCTGATGCTGTTTTTGTAACACCCAATATTGTATAATGGTCCGCCATCCAGAATTTATCTAAACAATCCTCTTACTTAACTTTGTACACTTTTGTTAAATCATAATAACGCATGGCGTTTAAGTTAAGATCTTTAACTCTATTAGATAGCATACGGTAAGACCCTTCGTACCAAAGAGGAATAATAACAGCATCATTAACTAATAATTGTTCAGCTTTCATAAAATAGGCATAACTACTGTCTTTTATATTTGTATCACGCCCTTTTTTGAAATAAGCGTCATATAAAGGATTTTGATAGCGAGACGTATTTGGATAACTAGTTGCATTATTATCTACCGGCACACTTTCTCCCACAAATAAGCTCAAAAATGTTTCTGGGCTTGAATAATCAGCTACCCATGCATCTCTGTAAATATCGCTTTTACCATGCATTTGTAAGTCGTATTTTTGAACATTAGGTAATGATTCAAAGTTAATATTAATGTTTAAGTGTTCTTTTAATTGTTTTTGTAACTCAACAACGATATTACTGTTACGTGAATTTCCAGAATTGATTAATACCCGCACTTCTGGAAAACCAATACCACCTGTGTATCCAGCCTCTGCTAATAATTTTTTCGCTTTCGCTACATCAAATGTATAGCCTGTTATTTTCTTAATATCATAGCCAACAAATGTGTTTGGTGTAATACCGTAATTAGCAGCGCCTATAGCTTGTCCTTGTAGCACATTATCCACTAATTTATCCTTGTCAATGGCGTAATTGATAGCCTGACGAACTTTAATATTATCAAACGGTTTTTGTTTGGTATTAAATACATAAAACTGGCTCAACATTTCTGCTTCGTGTTGTAGCAAGGATTTTGGAGGATGACTCACAAACTCTTGAATGTGTTTTTCCACAATTTCCTTCACTCTTAAAGATGGCAAAGTGTTTACTAAATCTAATTTTTGGTTTTCATATAACATCAAACCATCTTCGATAGAAGGCAATATAAGCACCACAACAGAATCTAAATAAGGCAAAGAACAACCAGAACTGTCTTTAGCATAATAGTTCGGATTTTTTGTTAATACAATTTTATCACTTGTTGATGCAGTATTATACATGAATGGTCCAGCACCTGTTTTCAAATCCTTACCATAGGCTTTGTAAGCCGTTTCATTAATGATGGCAGAAGCTGGATGGGCCAATAATTTTAAAAAACTACTACTTGGGTTTATTAACTCTAAACTAAACGTATAGTCGTCAATAATCTTAAAGCCAGTTAAAGTGGTTGTTTTTTTATAATAAAAATCATTTGCGCCTACTAAGCGGTCTTTTACCAAAATTTCAAAGTTTAAATTATTAGGCTCTTTGGTACACATTAATTCATAGGTAAATTTCACATCTTTACTTGTAATTTCAGGGCCTTTTCCATCTTTATAGCACTTATCATCCTGAAAATGAGCCCCTTTAGTCAAATGCAAGGTTATTGTTTTTCCATCGGTCGAAGTTTCCCATTTTTGAGCTAACCCAGGAATAACCTCCAACGATTTAGAGTCTAGTCTCAATAAACTTTCGTGAATTTGGGCAGTAATCAATCCTTCGGTTTGGGCAGTAATTGTGTGTGGAAATAGTGTGCCAATGCCTGTGTTTTCAGCTAATGTAAGAGTTCCTCCGTTTTTTTCAGAAGTTTTTTTATCTTCTTCACCGTTGTGTTTACAACCAATTGTTAAAAAAACAACGGCTAGGGAAATGATTGAAATGTTAAAATTCATAATGTAAAATGTTTAAAACGAGTTCTAAGATTAAAAAACAAATATAATTATAAAGTTACAAGTACAACATACAACTGGTTAAACTCTAAAAACTATCGATAACCTTTATCATTATTTAGACAACAATTAAAAAAGGATTAAAAAAAACGTTTTTTATTTTGTTTTTCTCAAATATCATGTTAATATTGCAAGACTTTTTGCAGACGTGCTAAAACAATCATAAATATGAAAAAGACTTTTTTATTTCTTATATTATCTGGAATCCTTGCCACTAAAGGATTCGCTCAAGGTGGTGTAATCATTTTAGAGGGTAATTACCAAGGTAAAAACCTATATGTTCAAAATCCATTCGGATCGGGGGGTGTTGGTTTTTGTGTAACAGAGGTATTTGTTAATGGAAACATAACAACTGATGAGGTTAACTCAAGTGCTTTTGAAATTGATTTCAAACCACACAAATTACAAATTGGAGAAAAAGTTGAAATTAAAATAAAACATAAGGAAGACTGTAAACCAAAAGTTTTAAACCCTGAAGTTTTAAAACCGAAGAGTACATTTGAAGTTATTACAATGACCATTGATAAAGATGGTACTTTAAAATGGAGTACTAAATCAGAAACTGGAAAATTAGCTTTTGCTATTGAACAATTTCGCTGGAACAAATGGGTAAAGGTTGGTGAAGTTGATGGTGTTGGAACTCCTACAACAAATAACTACACATTTAAAATCGCTCCTCACTCTGGAAAAAATCAAGTACGTGTTCGCCAAACAGATTATAGCGGACAACCTCGTTTATCTAAGCCGGTAGATTTTATGTCGGATGCCTCAGAAGTTACTTTTGCTCCCGTAAAAGTATCTACTACTATTAGCTTTGTAGCAGCAGACAAGCCAACTGAAACTATGTATGAGATCTATGATCAATATGGTAATGTTGTAAAGAGAGGCTTTGGTTCTTCTATAGATGCTACCAATTTAACAAAAGGTGGTTATTTTTTAAATTACGATAATAAAATGGCTGAGTTTATTAAAAAATAAATTTACACAATAATAATATTCAGAAACGCCTCACACAATATGTGGGGCGTTTTTCTTTTGCTAATAACTCCATTTAATGCTATTTTTGTTTTATGTACACGATAAAAGTAAATTCATCAAAAGAGTTTAAAACAGAACTCAACAAACAAATAAATAATACGTTTTCGGGTGTTATAAACGGAAATGAGTTTTCAGCAGATATTATTAAAGTCAGAGAAGGCATTTATCATTTAATAAAAGACAGTCGCTCTTATAATTTAGAATTAGTAAAATTTGTTGCTGAAGAAAAAAAATTATTTGTAAAAATAAACAACACGCCTTACACACTTGATGTAAAGGACAAGTACGACGAGTTATTACACAGTTTAGGCTTAGACAGCTTAGCTGCTAAAAAAGTAAATGATATCAAAGCTCCTATGCCAGGTATGGTATTAAACATATTAGTTACAGAAGGACAAGAAGTAAAAAAAGGAGATGCTTTAATTATATTAGAAGCAATGAAAATGGAAAACATTTTAAAATCACCAACGGATGGCGTGATTAAAAAAATAGCCATTAATAAAGGGGTTGCTGTAGAAAAAAATCAATTACTAATACAATTTTAATTATGAGCAACAGAAGAGAGTTCTTTAAAAAGGCGGGGTTATTAGGATTAGCGGGTATTGCTACAAAATTAGTAAGCAACGAACAATTGCAAGCACTCGAAACGCTTGGAAACACAGCCTTAACAGACGGAGCGTTTACGCTACCAAAGTTACCTTATGCCTATAATGCTCTGGAACCTTTTATTGATGCTCAAACTATGGAGATACATTATACCAAACATCACCAAGGTTATGTAAATAAATTGAATGAATTAAAATCCACTAATATCGATTTCTCAAGTACTGATGCTGTAAAGTGCAAGCACATTGATGCAACTACTCTGCCAGCTATCCGTAATAACTTAGGGGGTCATTATAACCACTCATTGTTTTGGACGCTATTAAAGCCTAACCCAGAAGCTAAAGAAAATGTGCCAACAGGAAAATTAGCGGAAGCAATTACCAAAGATTTCAAATCGGTTGAGGAATTTAAAAAACAATTTTCGGAAAAAGCTCTTAAAGTATTTGGCAGTGGCTGGTGCTGGTTGATTGAACAAGATGGTAAATTAATAATTACTACGAGTCCTAATCAAGATAATCCTTTAATGCAAGTGGCCGAACAAAAAGGCAAAATAATTTTGGCTTTAGATGTTTGGGAACATGCTTATTACCTTAAGCACCAAAACAAACGCGTTGATTATATTTCTGCATGGTGGAATGTGGTTAATTGGGAAATGGCTAACACATATTATATAGCTATTTAAATATTAAAACAACATAAACCACTTTTTATTAATTGCCATTCTAATGGCTTGTGCCTTGGAGGTAACATGTAGTTTTTTATAAATATTAGTGATGTGATTTCTAACTGTATT
>JANYGR010000363.1 GCA_025359355.1 Bacteroidota bacterium
GTATAACGAATCGTTTTTAACTAATTTACCAATTGTGCCTTGCCCTTCGTTAATTTTAGTCACTAATTTATTAAGTTCTTTCAAAGTTTTATCAGCCTCAGAAATTGCACTTTTTAATTCTGATTTAGATAAGCTATCAGATAAGTTAGAGAAATTTCCGATGATGTTGTCGATCTTTCCTGTGTTTTTTTCGAGCATGCCTGCTAACGTATTAAATTTAGTGAGAATGGCAGAGATTTTCACTTTTTCGGTTGCCATTAAATCATCGAGTTTATACGCTGTTTGTTCCAAACTTTGTATGGCTTTTTTGATACTCTCAAAAGATTTATTAAGGTTGTCGCGCGTTTTATCATTTAAAATAAATTGCACCACCGTCATTACCGAATCAATAGAAGACAACAAGCCAACAGCCTTTGCTTGTAATGGCGCTAATTGCTTACTAACAGCTGATTTTAAGCCTTCTTCGTTTTCTGCTAATAAAGTATCGCCTGATTTTACGAATTCTGTTTCATTACTATATACTATTTCAACAGCCTTAGAGCCCAATAAATCAGAACTTACAGAGCGAGCGATGGAGTGTTTAGGTATTTGTACGTCTTCCGTTAGTAAAAATTTAACGAGCACGGCATATTGTCCGTTTACTTTGGTAAGTGTAATTTTATTGATTTGCCCAACTTTAAACCCATTTACTAATAAAGGATTAGCCTCGATAAGCCCGTCAATTTTAGGATATACGGCATAAAGCTCGTATTGATGACTAAACAAATCGTTGCCTTTTAAAAAATTAAAACCCCAAATAAACAATCCTATTGCGGCTGTAACTACTATACCAATTTTAAATTCTTTAGAAATTTTCATACAGAGCTTTTATTGTTTTTTTGTTGCAAATGGTATACATCATTTCGTTTTTAATGCTTTTAATAATGACTATTTCACAGTCAAAATTTTGAAGCACTAATATACTGATTTTCTTTAAAAATAAGTGTTTACAGAAATTGGATAAAATTAAATAGGAGTATAAAATAACGTTCTATTTTTTGACTGGCACAAGTGATTTGATAATTCCTTGAAATGAGGTGATATTTAACGGAAATTCTAAAAATACATGTAAAAAACTCAAGAAATAGAGCGCTTTAAGGCCGGTTTTATAATTGTAAAGATACAGAGCAACGGAAAACACCCATAAAAATAACGTGGTAACGAGCGTTCTTTTTGGCACTTTATGCCATTGTATAACAGAGGTTTTTGAAAACCAATTGAGGTAATGGTAGGTATATGCAAAAGCAATAAAGCGCATGACGATAAACCCAGCGTTAGATTCATATACCATGGATTGTGTTGAATTGGTGGTTGTTGAAAGTCCAAAGAAATCAATCAAGTACTTATTTAATAAACTGAACAAATCATAGCTTTTTCCAACATATTCAGATACTTGATATTGAAGCGATGGCGCTTTAATAACGAAAAATGAGAAGGCGCAGATCAATAAAACGACAATGGATAGATAACCGGAAGCCGATTTGTTTTTTAAAACACCAAACAACATAAATGCCCATGTAAATATAAATACATGAATAATGGTAGGCAAGAAGACTCCAACCCACATAAAATAAGTTTCACCAACGTTTGACACATATAAGCCAATAAGTAGTAATAACGCTAAGGCAACACGGTACAGATTATCTTTTATAAAAACAAAAATAAAGGAGATCAATAAACCATAAAATATAATATGCGGAATTTTAGTATTTGATGTAGTAGGCTTTACATAAGAAAAATAGAAAACTAAAACACAAAGGAGACTTAAAAACAAAAAATCGTATTTCCCTTTAGCATAATAATTTTTTTTGTGCAACCAACCAATTTCGGTAAGGTAATGTAAGGGGCCAAGCACCGCATAAGAAAACAGAAAAAGCTCGAAAGGTAAAATGAATGCTAATATAGCAGACACAATCATTAACCCAATATTGATGTAATTAATTTGATTGTTATTAAGGCTCTCTAGTTTAAACAAAATGCGACAGATGAATGATTTAATATGAAGTCAAATATAAATAAATAATTTATTTTTTGGGCAAATCAAAATCACCTGTTTTTTTATTATATCCATAAGGACAATGTTTACAGCCATTTTTACAGCAATATTGGGTTAATGATTGTGTCTGCTATATTAGCATTCATTTTGCCTTTCGAGCTTTTTCTTTTTTCTTATGCTGTATT
>JANYGR010000396.1 GCA_025359355.1 Bacteroidota bacterium
AGTTGCTTTATTCTCTTATGTTACAGGACATTTTGCTGTAGCAAATTTCACCGTATTTTTAGCATTCTTCTTAGTATTAAATCGTTTATGGTTGTACAAAGCAATCGAAGCTTGGCAATTTAGAATATGGCCTGGTTTTGTTAAACGTTATGTAAAAACATTAGAATGGTTTTTACGTAAACCTTGGAGACCATTGTTATACGTATTAATTCTAATGATTTTTTCAATTGTTTTATTTAAAATACGAAGTCCAAAAGTGGTTTTCTTCCCAAGCGGAGATCCTAATAACGTTTATGTATATGTGAAATTACCTGAAGGCACTGATCCAAAAATTACAAATGATGTCATGCGTCGTGTGGAAGCGAAAGTAGAAACAGTTATAGGGAAAGATAATGAGTTAGTTGAATCAATGATTACTAACGTAACTATTGGCACAACGGATCCTCGCGATGGCGATCAGAACTCATATCCTAATAGAGGAAAAATAGCAATTGCTTTTGTTAATTTTGAAGAACGTCATGGAGCATCTACCACTAAATATTTACAAGGTTTACAATCTTTAAATTGGGACATCCCTGGTGCGGATATCGTTGTAAATAAAGAACAAAGCGGTCCGCCAACACCTAAGCCTGTAAGTATCGAAATTATTGGAGAAGACTTTAAAGACTTAACTAAAAATTCGGATGACTTTAAAAAGTTTATCACAGATGCTAAAATTCCCGGTATCGTAAGTTTGAAATCTGACTTCGTAAGTAACAAACCTGAGATTATTTTTGATATTGATAGAGAGCGTGCTTTACGCGAAGGCATATCAACCTATCAATTAGCTATGGAAATACGTGGCGCTGTATATGGCGTAGAAGCTACTAAATTCAGAGATGTAGATGATGAGTATCCTGTTCAATTGCGTTACAAATTCGATCAACGTATTGATATAGAAACATTACGTAATTTAAAAATTACCTACCGTGATATGAACATGGGCGGAATGGTTCGTTCGGTGCCTATTTCGGCAGTATGTGATGTGCGATATGATTATACCTTTTCTGGTATTAAACGTAAGAACAACAAACGTGTTATTACTTTATCATCTGATATAAAAGATGGCTTTAATGCAAATGATGTGGTAGCTCACGTTGAGCGTGCGATGAAGGATTACAAAAAAACAGGTGATGTGATTATTAAGTTTACTGGTGATAAAGAAGAACAACAAGCAACCATGAGTTTCTTAGGTAATGCGATGTTAACTGCTATTGGTTTAATGTTGTTAGTATTAGTAGCCTTATTTAACTCTTTAGGTAAGCCACTTATTATTTTATCTGAAATTATTTTCAGTATCGTTGGTGTATTGATTGGCGTATCTGTATTTAAAATGGATATGAGTATTGTAATGACAGGTATTGGTATCATTGCACTTGGAGGTATCGTTGTACGAAATGGTATTTTATTAGTTGAATTTGCTGAGTTTGCACGCGAAGGCGGAATGAATTTATACGACGCTACTGTAGAAGCTGGGCGTACTCGTATGACACCAGTAATCTTAACCGCTACAGCAGCCATCTTAGGATTAATACCATTAGCAGTAGGTTTAAATATTAATTTCGAAAGTTTATTAGCAACTGGTAATCCTAAAATATTTTTTGGAGGAGATAATGTAGCATTCTTCGGGCCGTTAAGCTGGACAATGATCTTCGGATTATTATTTGCAACAGTATTAACTTTATTATTAATACCTGCCATGTATTTAATTACAGAACGTTTAAAACGTAAATCAATCATTATACTTGAGCATTTCGAATTGCCTACAGCAGTAATGTATGTGCCATTCTTAATTTTAATTCTAAGATTAGTATTAGCTATTCAACGCAAAAAATTAGACTACGGTAATTTAGATAGATAACTTTTCTTAAAACGGTTCGCTTTTAGCGGACCGTTTTTGTTTAAAGTAACTGCATTTTAGTTGCTGTCGGTTCGAGCGGAGTCGAGAACCAAAAAAATATTTTCGACGCTGTACATATTGCATTCACTCTATTAGATAAGGCATTCAGACTATTATGTATGAAATAAACTGCGTCAATACCTTTATATTTTCATATTACGTATTAAATAAGTATATTTGTACGTATAAATAATTGTAATCATGGACACTAAATTGACATTAAAACTCGATAGTTTCGTTATTGAACAAGCGAAGACTTATGCTAAGAAAAAAAATACAAGTCTATCGCAATTGATCGAATCTTATTTGGGACTACTTATTGAGCCTAAAGATAATAACGACGTAACGCCTTTAGTGAAAAGCTTATCAGGTATTATTAATTTGCCTACAAATTTTGATACTAAGAAAAGTTATAAAGATCATATTTTAAAGAAATATTCTAAATAAAATGGCTAAAATATTTGTAGACACTGACGTTTGTATCGATTTGCTTTCTGGGCGGAAACCCTTCAATGCTGCCGCAGAAAAATTATTTTCTTTAGCTGATATTGGCAAAATTAAAATTTGCGTGTCGTCATTGTCTTTTTCAAATATAGATTATGTGTTGCGCTCGCAATATTCAGCTAATCATTCAAGGCAAATCATTGCTAAATTTAAAACGTTAGTAACTGTTTTATCGGTAGATAGTAAAACTATTGATTTAGCTATTGCTTCTGATTTTCATGATTTTGAAGATGCTATACAGTATTATTCTGCCATTGAAAATGGTATAACAACCTTAGTAACACGTAATTTAAAAGACTTTAAAAAAGCAACTATCAAAGTAGTGACGCCAGAGGTTTATTTAACAAAGCACTAATAAATATCCAATTCATTTATAGAGACTATTTGGTATTCTTAATTTGCTTTCTGATGTGTATATTCGTAGGTAAATTATAATTCTGAATAGAATACAATGACTCCATTTCTTAACCTTGTAGCACAATACATTTTTGAACATCATGAACATGATACCGAAAAATTATGCATTGTATTACCCAACAAGCGTGGAGCCTTATACTTAAAGCAACATTTAGCTAAAGTCTTTCATAAAACTATTTGGTTGCCAACCATTATTAGTGCTGAAGAATTGGTAGCACAATTATCGAGCTTGCAACAAGCCGATAGCATCGATTTAATTTGTGATTTGTATGTTGCTTATACATCTGTTTTAAAAGAAAAAGCAGAGCCCTTTGATTCCTTTGCTAAATGGGGCTCTTTAATGCTTCAAGATTTTAATGAAGCTGATCGTTATTTAGTAGATACAAAAATTTTATATCAAGAACTGAAGGAAATAAAACTCATTGAAAATTGGTCGCTTAGTGCCGAAAAGCTAACGGCTACACAGGAAGAGTATTGTCAATTTATGTATTTGATGGGAACTATTTATGAAGTGTTCACACAAAACTTATTGCAAAAAAAACAAGCCTATCAAGGATTAATGTATCG
>JANYGR010000417.1 GCA_025359355.1 Bacteroidota bacterium
AAGCCGATATTATGTATTACATCGAGCAAAAAAAGCTTGATTATGTTATTGCAGCAAAATTCACACATCCTATTCAACGTTTAATCAAAGAAAGTACAAACTGGGTTTTATTAGATACAGGTGTTGAAATATGTGAGCAAATGTATCAAAGTGAATCTTGGGAAAGCCCAAGAAGGATGGTCATCGTAAGACAAAAAATAAAAGATAGACCAAAAGCAACAGGTAAACAATTGAAACTGTTTTCAGAAGAAGAAATTTATAAACAATATAGATATTCGGCATATATCACAAATTTAAAACTAGCACCTGCTGAAATATGGCGCTTATATAGAGGTAGAGGCGATGCCGAAAATAGAATCAAAGAACTAAAATATGATTTTGGTTTTGATAGTTTTAATTTAAATGGTTTTTATGCTACCGAAGCTGCCCTCACGTTTGTTATGATCGCATACAATTTGATGGCTTTATTTAGAACATTTATCCTGCAAGAAAAAACTCAAAAAAGACTATCAACATTACGCTATCAATCATTTGCTATTGGTGCATATTTTGAAAAAATTAATAATAAATTAGTTCTTAAAATTGCGCTAAATAAAAAACGAAGAGAATGGTTTTCTGGAATTTGGAATCATGCAAAAGTTTTTGATTACCCTTTTGTTTTTTCTAATGCGTAATTTGGGTTTATACTAAATATTTTAATTTAGTTTAATTCTTATATTTACCCATAAATAAAAAAACAGGCGCATGTATAAATTTTTCATATTTCTAATAATTAGTTCTACTGCTATAATCGCACAAAACAAGAAACGTGTATTGTTAATGAATGGCGTTGCACATATTGGAAATGGTGTTGTATTGGAAAATAGCTTGATTGCATTTTCGGATGGAAAAATAGATGTTGTAGCCGATGCGCGCGTTACTAAAATTGATGCTTCTAAATTTGATACCACTATTAATTTATATGGTAAACATATTTATCCTGGATTAATAGCTCCTAATTGTATATTAGGTTTGCAAGAAGCGGAAGCAGTGAGGCAAACAAGCGATTATGCAGAAGTTGGAGATTATAACCCACATATTAGAAGTTTAATTGCCTTTAATGCCGAAAGTAAAATTTTAGAAACCGTAAAAACAAATGGTGTATTGTATGTGCAGTCTACGCCACGCGATGGTGTGATTAGCGGCATGTCATCTGTATTAGCTACTGATGGTTGGAATTGGGAAGATGCCGTTGTTAAAGCAGATGATGGCGTACATTTGAATTTTCCGCACTCTATAGAGCGTCACGGTTGGTGGGCAGAACCACAACCCAGTGATAAAAATAGTAAATATACGGAGCAAGTAAATGAGTTAATTGCGTTTTTTCAAAATGCTTCCGCATATAATAAGCAAGTAACCGTTAGTGATAAAAATCTTCGTTACGAAGCTATGAAAGGCATATTTGATGGTACTAAAAATTTATACATTCATACAGATTATGTAAAGGATATTATTGGCGCAGTTAATTTTATCAAACAATTTAATTTGAAGAGAGTAGTATTAGTTGGAGCGAAAGATTGTTATAAAGTGACATCCTTATTAAAAGAAAATAACATAGCAGTTATGCTTAATCGCTTACATGATTTACCTGAATTGCCAGAAGCAGAAATAGATTTGATGTATAAATTACCTTACTTATTACAAAAAGATTCAGTCTTATTTTGTTTGCAAAATCAAGGAGATATGGAAGCTATGAATGCGCGTAATTTGGCATTTTTAGCTGGAACAGCTGTGGCTTATGGTTTAACGAAAGAACAGGCTTTGCAAAGTGTTACTTTAAATAGTGCAAAAATATTAGGCGTAGATCAGTCGATAGGAAGTATTGAAGTTGGAAAACTCGCATCGATAGTGGTTTCCGAAGGTGATTTATTAGACATGAAAACGAACGCTGTTATTTTAGCGTACATTAATGGAAGACAAATTAATTTGAATAATTTTCAAAATGAGTTATATAAAAAGTATTCCAATAAGTTAGGGATTAAGGAATAATTTTTTTTAAAATAGGATTCACTCAATTCGTTGAAATAATAATAAAATCAACCCTGATAAATTCATCTGGATTAATTTTAATTAATATATAATGCACATTTATCATACGTTAGTAAGTGTGCGGTAGGCTTTGGCGAAAGAGAGCGAACTGCAATTTTTCAGGAGGAGTTGCGTAGGATTTTGTGCGATGAAAAATTGAAGTTGGTCTTTCGCCTTGATTTTTTGTTTCTTTTTCATCTAAGGAAAAAGATAGAAAAAGAAAAATTTACTTTTTGAGTGAACTCTAAATAATTTCTTACTTTCGCTTTCTTAAATTTCAATTATGAGTTACATTATTTCGGGTATTCAGCAGTTAGGTGTTGGTAATACAAACGTTCAAGAAACATTTAAATGGTATCGTAAAGCGTTTGGCACAGATATTAAAATATTTGAAGAAGCTGCTATGGCAGAATTAATGTTACCGTACACTGCTAATAAACCTCATGCACGCCACGCTATTTTAGCCATTAGCATGAATGGTGGCGGTGGATTTGAAATTTGGCAATATACAAGTCGTGTGGCTCAAAAGGCTGAATTTACTATACAGTTAGGAGATATCGGTATTTTTGCAGGAAAAATAAAATCATATAATATTCAAGCATCTTATAATCATTTAAAAAACTTTGGAGCGAAACTTTTAACAGAAATTACTCAAGCTCCTTGTGGCAGAAAACATTTTTACATATATGATTTATGGGAAAAT
>JANYGR010000419.1 GCA_025359355.1 Bacteroidota bacterium
GTCATATTATTTAATCTTTTACAACTCTATATATCAAAACTCGGCGACCTCTTTATTCTCTGAAACTCTGTGTTGAAAAACCTATTTCACAAAATCCAACTTCAACGCTTCTTCCAATAACTGTTCTTTACTAACAGGTACCACGCCAATTTGTTCACACACTAAACCGCCTGCTAAATTGGAAATAGCAGCCATCACTATTGGGTTAACATGCAATGCCATTAATAAAGCAGCTACACTAATTACGGTATCCCCTGCTCCACTTACATCAGCAATGCTACGAATATGCGCAGGCGTATGTTCTTTAATAGATCGAGAATTAATTAAAACTCCTTTTTCTGCCAATGTCACTAATGCCGTCTCAAATTTTTGCTTTACTCTGAAACTACTAATGGCACGTTGCAGTTCATTGATATTATCTGAATTAATATCGAGTTTCAAACCTTCACGCAACTCTTTTAAATTTGGTTTAAATAAAGTTACTCCTTTATAGGCATTAAAATTTTTCTTCTTAGGATCTACACAGGTTGGAATACCTTTGCTTTTAGCTAATTCTACTACTTTAGAAATTAACTTCGGTGTGATTAATCCCTTATTATAATCTTCAAATAAAATCACATCGATCTTATCGTGTTGAATAATATAGGAAATCAATGTAATTAATTGTTGAGTTTCTGCTGGTGCAATATCCTCATCTATCTCCTCGTCAATACGCATCAATTGATGGTTATTGCCAATCACTCGTGTTTTTTCTGTAGTAATACGTGTGCGCGATTTTAAAATCCCTTTCTGACTTAATTTTTGAGTTTTCAATAAATCTAAAAAATTTTGTCCTTCAAAATCAATTCCAATAACCGAGCATAAAATAGGATTAGCTCCCATGGCTTGTATGTTTAAAGCTACGTTGGCAGCACCTCCCAAACGTTTTTCTTTTTTTTGAACAGCTACAATCGGTACTGGTGCTTCAGGAGAAATACGATTTACCTTTCCCCATAAATAACTATCAATCATCACATCACCAATAATCAATACGTTTAAATTACTAAACGATTTAAAAATTTCGCGAATGTGTTCTTTTTTTACAGATAATTTTTTCATTTTTATTTTTTCAAATTTTTAACCACAGAGTTCACAAAGTAAACTTAGGTCTTAAATCTTGTGTCTTTTATCTTAAATCTTTTATACTAATTTATCAATCGCTTCTTTCATTCTCTTCAATGCCTCTATCAATTTATCTTCTGAAGTTGCATACGAAAAACGAATGTATTTATCATCGCCAAATGCCGCGCCTGGTACTAATGCCACATGAGCCACATCTAACAAAAACATCGATAAATCTGTTGCGTTATTAATGGTATAGGATTCATATTTTTTTCCAAACAAAGCAGATACTTCAGGATATACGTAAAATGCGCCTTGAGGAACATTTGTTTTAAACCCTTTAATATCTTTCATTAATTCTAAAACTAAATCGCGACGTTTCAAAAAAGCATCACGCATGTAGTGTGTAGATTCAGCTGGTAACATCATCGCTGCTTCCATTGCTTTTTGCGTAATACTGCAAGTAGCTGATGTAAATTGTCCTTGCATTTTATCACAAGCTTGGGCTATCCATCTGGGAGCAGCCATAATTCCACCTCTCCAGCCTGTCATCGCAAAACCTTTTGATACACCATTGATCGTAATTACTCGGTCTTTTATATCCGAAAATTGAGCCATGCTTTCATGCCCACCAACAAAATTAATGTGTTCATATATTTCATCGCTCATGATGTAAAGCTCGTCGTGTTGTTTTACCACGTCAGCAATGTCTCTTAACTCTTGCTTGCTATATACAGAACCAGTAGGGTTACAGGGTGTACTAAACATCATCATGCGCGTTTTTGGAGTGATGTGTTTTTTTAATTGTTCAGCTGTTACTTTAAAATCATTATCAATATCAGTATCGATAATTACTGGAACACCTCCGGCTAATTTTAATATTTCTAAATAACTCACCCAAAATGGAGCAGGAATTAATACCTCATCACCTGGATTGATAATACACAATACGGCATTAGCAATACTTTGTTTAGCACCAGTAGAAACAACGATATCATCAGCTGCATAATCCAACCCATTATCACGTTTAAATTTATGAGCAATAGCTTGACGTAATTCCAAATAACCACTCACGTGTGTGTAATAACTAAAGTTATCGTTAATAGCCTTTATAGCGGCTTGTTTTACTACTTCGGGTGTTGCAAAATCTGGTTCACCCAAACTTAAACTTATAATATCAATTCCTTGGGCCTTTAATTCACGGCTTTTGCGTGCCATCGCAATAGTTTGCGATTCGGAAATAAGATTGATTCTATCTGATAAATGTGCCATAATTCTGTTTTAAAATGCGTAACAAATCTAACAATTACTATCACATCAAGCACTTATTTTGCAGTTATTTTATCCTGCTTTTTGTTATCAAAAAAAATTGCAGTTCTACCGATAATTGTCTAATTTTCAAATTACATAATTACCTAATTAATACTATGAACTATTGGTTAATCAAGTCGGAGCCCTTTAAATATAGCTGGGATCAATTTAAAAAAGACAAAAAAACATGCTGGGATGGCGTGCGAAATTACCAAGCACGAAACAATTTAAAAGCCATGAAAAAAGGCGATTTACTCTTGTTTTACCATAGCAACGAAGGCATGTGTATTGTTGGTATCGCAAAGGTCGTGAAAGAACATTACCAAGATCCAACTACTACGGATGAAGCTTGGGTAAGTGTGGATGTAGCACCTTTTAAAGCATTGAAAACACCAGTTACGTTAGCGCAAATTAAAGCCGACGAATACTTAAAAGAGATGCAATTAGTAAAACTACAACGTTTATCTGTAGGAATGGTAAAGCCTGAAGAATTCGATAGAATCTGTATGCTTGGAGGACTTTAATTAGAAATTGAAAATTATCAATAAAAATGAAACAGTTGGTTATTTGCAGTCAATGGGAAAACTACCCAGAAGTTCCATTTTACAGAGATTCGTTAATCATTTCTGTTTTTTGCATTATAGTCATAATGGCTATTTTATCTTATAAATATCGTTCAAATAAATAAAAATGAAAATGAAAAATATAACACTCATTATATTTCTTTCAACTATTATCAGTTGTCAAATATACGCCCAAACAAAACCAACCTTCCCTACCCTTGCGGGACATACGCTGGAAGGCACCGCCATAACGTTACCAGAACAACCAGCTAAGAAATTTTCTATTATTGGCATTTGTTTTAAACGCAGTGCTGAAGAAAACTTAAAAACATGGATTACACCTATGTACGAAACCTTTGTAGCAAAGGCTAAGGGAACAGATTACTTTGATGTAGCAAATTATTATGATGTAAATTATTTTTTCATTCCATTGATTAGTGGATTTAAAAAAGCAGCGAATGATTTTAAAGCTAGTACTCAAAAAGAATTATGGAAAAATGTAATTGATTGCGACACTGATATCAAATTGCTTAAAGAACAGCTAAAACCACGCGACGACAACCAACCTTATTTTTTTGTATTAGACCTCAACGGTAAAATAGTAGAAGTAGTTTCCGGTAAATACTCCGAAGCTAAAATGGATAAATTGCAAGAGGCGATTGATTAAAATATTTAACTATCAAAAAACAACTTACATATTTGATCTTATTTTTTAGTTGTAGCTTTTTGGGGAAAGCTCAGTTGAAAAACGATTTCTTAAACCAACAACCAAGCATCTTTCAAGTTCATCATGTTTTATCCTTCAATTGCAAAGGAATTGATGTTTATAATCATACAAACACAATGTTAATGCCTTATCATGCTTTGTTACAAAACCAACCCAAAATAATTACTTCTCAGTCTATTAATGATTTACCTTTTTTCTGCGCAATGGAATGTAAGGTTCGTAAGCGTACTAATATCTGGATAAAGCTTCGAACAGGCGATGACGAAAGCTATATGAAATTAATTAAATCTGCTTCTCGATAAAATATTTCATAAAAAAAACCGTAGCCTTTCGACTACGGTTTTTTAAATTTTGAAACCCACTATATTTTAATGCTAGTAAAAAAATGCAGTGTCTGATAAGAAAAATTCAAGTTCGAGGCTTGCGAAAACTTAAATAATGGGAGTTTGCTTTTTGCAAATGACCATTTTTAAGGTGAGCATAACGATGAAATTGGAGTTTTCTTGCTGACACTATTTACGTAAATCTAACTCCGCTATAATGTTAGTTGCCCCACCTAATTTTTCAACAACCCATAATAAATAACGCACATCTAAATTAATCGTGCGATTTAAATCTTTATCAAATTTAATTTTATGACTTAACGCTTCGTAGTTACCATCAAATGCTAATCCTATTAATTCACCATTTGCATTGATAACTGGAGAACCAGAGTTACCACCTGTAATATCATTAGAACTAATAAATGATACTACAATATCTTTTGCTGATGCATCAACATATTGCCCGAAATCTTTTGCTTTAGCTAATTCAATTAATTTTGCGGGAGCATCAAATTCATAATCTCCTGGTTTGTATTTTTCTAAGATACCAGTTAATGTACAAATGTGACTGTATTTCACAGCATCTCTTGGCGAATAAGATTTCACATTACCATAACTTACACGCATCGTAAAATTCGCATCAGGATACATTTTTTTGCCCTTATTCATTTCTAAAATTCCTTTTAAATATAATTTTCCTAACACAAAATTTTGTGCTCCGAAATCAGAAAACAACTTAGCGTATTTAGAATTAAAGTTTGTATTAAATGCATTCGCCATCATAAATGCTGGGTCTTTGTGTAACGACGCTGTATCTGGGTTTGTCATCATCGCGTCCCATTTAGCATTATCTAAAAACGTCGTATTTTTAAATACATCATTTGCAAACGCTTCGTAAGTAGCCTTCGTTTTTAAATCTCCATATTTACTATTAATCATCGCATAAAAACCTGCTGGGTGTTGAGCGGCATCTATGTCTTTATAAAATGCTTGAGTAACAAATGCTAAAATGTTTTTATCAGAAACGATATTTTCTGATTTCATAAAATTAGTGCGAGCTGTTTTAACTGCGTCTACTACTTTGGCAATTTCTTCTTTAGTAACATCTTTCTTACTTAACGTCGCATCTAACTTTTGTAATGAAGAAGCAAAGGCTATTAACGGAGAACCGAAAATACCTTCAGTCATGTAGACACGTTGTTTAGCATAAGGACGCCAAGCATCGTACATTTTTTGATAGCCGTTAAATAAATTTTCATATTCAGCTTTACCTTTTGCCCATGCTAAAAATGCTGCTTCGTTAGCTTGTTTTTCTTCGTACGTTTTAAACTTTAATAATTGTTTTGATTCTCCATCAAAAAATTTCCAGTAATTTGCTACGCCTGCATAATATCCAGCTAACTGAATTTTAACAGCAGGATCTTTTTTCATTTCTTCTAACATAAATTTCAAACGCGCATCACGTAAATCAACTAAAGAAGGATTTTCGATGTCTGTTTTTAATTTAACACCATAAGAAGTTTCGTAACGATTGGTTCCACCAGGATAGCCCCAAATCATGGTATAATCGCCATCTTTAACGCCTTTAATAGAAACAGGCAACGCATACTTTGCTTTTAATGGGACATTGTCTGCAGCATAATCTGCTGCTTTGCCATCTTTATTAGTATACACACGAAAGATAGAAAAATCACCTGTGTGACGAGGCCACTCCCAGTTATCAGTGTCGCCACCAAATTTACCAATGCTTTCAGGAGGTGTACCAACTAAACGTACATCTTTGTAACGCTCATATACAAATAATAAAAACTGATTAGCTTTGAACATCGAAGAAATACGACCTTCATAACCTGATCCTTCTGTTTCTTTTGTAGCCATTTCAGCTAAAATACCAGGTAATTTTTGAGTTAATTCTAACGCAGGAATGTCTTTAATTTTTTCATTTACTTTATCAGTTACATCAACAATCTTCATTAAAAATTGTGCATGTACACCAGGCGCATAAATTTCTTCTGATTTTGATTTAGACCAAAAACCATCTTTTAAATAGTTGTGATCTACCGTACTAGCCGCCGCTATAGCGCTATAACCACAGTGGTGGTTTGTAAAAATTAATCCTTCTTTACTAACGATCTCACCTGTACAACCTCCACCAAAAATAATAATGGCATCTTTTATACATGCTTGATTCATGCTGTAAAGCTGTTCTTTACTTACTTTCAAACCTTTTTTCACCATATCAGCATAAACTTGTTCACCTAATAACATAGGCAACCACATGCCTTCGTCGGCTTTAGCTAAAGGTTTAAATAAAAAAGTACAGGTAATAATTAAGAGTATTGTTTTTTTCATAAGTGTTTAGTTTTTTATAAATCGAGCACTAAACTAAAAGAAAAAATGAAACCAATTGCATTTTTTAGATAAATGCGTATATAAGCAGTTTAGTGGGGTAATTTTAGGGATAAACCCCAAAATAAACCTTCTAAATAATCCTATATATAGATTTGAAAATTAATCTAAACGTAAATTAGAAGAACCGATGATAACGCCATCACAGCTTATTTCAATGATATAATTACCGGAAACTAAATCGCCCTGTCCTTCGCAATAAGTTACGCCGCTAATTTCTGCATTAGAATAATTAAGTGTTTCTTTTCCTGCAAAATAACCTGACGATTTATTAAAGGTAAATTTATAATTATCATCATAATTTTTCGCCATCTCTTTACCATCAGGCGTTACGATACGAACATAAACTGTTTTTTCTCCAGCCTTAGCGATTTTATTTTCACCCAACGAAAATGATACTTTGATTTTTTGAGTACGAGAAGCTTTAGTCGTTTCACTTTCTTTTTTACCGCCACTCTTAAATTTAACACCTTTTGCTACCACGTTGAAACAGGTTAAAATAGAGCCTTTTTGAATGGTAGCTTGTAAATCTTCTTTATCTTTATTTAAGCCTGTAATTTTACCTTTTTCTGTGTCTAATTCTTTTAAGACATTATTTTTTTCAACGATGAGCGTTTTATTAAGTGTACCTAATGAATCTATCGTTCTTACATAACCTCTCATGATTTGACGCAACGTTTCCGATTCTTTTTTTAATTTAGAAATGATATACGCATCGCCTTTATGTTTCTCCGCATCTTCGAGTAGTTGAGCAATTTCAGCTTTTTTAGCTTCTATTTCAGCTTGTAATGTTTTGTCGCTTGTTTGTAAATTACCGTAATCTTTTTGCAATTGAAGAAGCTCTTCTTTCACATTGTCGCGTTCTACAATCACTTGTTCTTTGATTACAACTTCAGTAGCAGCCTTATTTTTTTCCTGCCAATACATCCAAAACGTAACAGAGTTTGCCACAACTAATAAACCTATTACTATCCATAATAAGCCTCCTTTTTTACGATTATCTTCCGATGTTTGTTCTTCCATGATTGTATTTAAACATCCAAAAATAACATAAAAATACGGACGAGAAACAATAGTTTTTCAAAAATGTAATGTTTATAGATTATTATGAGTTTTTTCGAAAAATCACCTTAACCTTTTTTTAAAATATCCCTAGAGTTGGCACTAAAACGGGTGTGTCATTGAGTATCAATTATTCAACAATTACTTTGTCGCTTAACTTATTAGCTTCAATCCAAGCATCCAACGCTATTTTGAAAGTATCTTTTTCTTTCATCATATCGGTTCGCATGGTAATAGCTTCGTTTTTATAATTCACAAAATAAGTTAAGCCATGTCTTGCTTCTATTTTTGCTATTTCCGAAGCACGCATGGTATTTAATTTATTGGTAGAAATAATCAACATATCTCCTTCTAAAGCCACATAACATAAATGTTTAACATAGCGCCATATCGTGACAACAATCTCCGTAAAAGCTATTAAAAAACACAAAAAAGTCATGTATTTAATTATACTGTCCGAATAATATAATACAACACCGCAACACGTAAAAGCTATAATTTTAATAAAACGTTTAGCAAAAAAACCATCCGTGAAATAAACAAATTTCACTGTGTCTTTTTTAATACTCGAAATTTTAAAAGCCTCTAAACAGGCTGCAAATACATATAATGCGCCTACTCCTAAAAAAATATAGCGAACTTCTTTAAAGCCTATATTATTAGTAAAAATAAACACTAAACTAATCGTAATCAGAACTAATAAAATAATGTTTTTAAATAAAATTGAAAAAAGAGAAGTCATAATGTGTAAATAAATAGTATAAAAAAAGCCCGTTCTAAATAAACGGGCTTTTGAAGTTTTTGTTTAGAAATCAAATTTACCTCGGTGATCTTCAATGTTTGCTTTATCTTTTAAAGCCTCATACAACTCATAATCTACGCGACTTGCAGCTGCTTGCTCCACTTCTTTTTGTTTCGCTTTAAAATCTTTTGGTAATGGCATTTCATTTACACTTGTTACGCAAACCATAAATACACCATTATCGCCTTTGATAGCCTTACTTGTTGTATTAGCTTTCATAGAAGTTGCTGTTCCTATTAAAGCGTCTTCGCGACCAATAGCAGCTACATTATAAGATGAGAATGTTAAGTTATCTGCTTTTTCTGGCATTAAGCCCATTTTAGCAGCAATATCTTCAGCTGTTTTAGCAGCTCCAGCTTTCGTATTAAATTCAGCAATGAATGCTTCCGCTTTTTTATCACGAATCGCTTTTACTTTTGCTTCTTCTTTTACTTCTTCTAATGGAGCAACGCCTCTTTCTTTAACAGAAACTAAGTTAGCTACAATGAAACGATCTTTGAATTCAAATACCGGAGAAATTTCACCTTTTTTAGATTTATAGATCCAACGAATTAATTCTTTTGGATTTTCTAAGCCTGCAATCGTTTTATCATTTTCTTTGATATTATCTGCAATACGCTTATTTAATTTTTGAGTTTCAACACTTTTATTGAATAAATCAGCTGTTTGGTTTTGACCTGCAAAATCGCTCGCTTGCTTAAAATACTCTTGAGTAGTTTCGCTGCTTGGTGCAATTAATTTAGAAATTTGAGCTACTTTATATGAGTTATGACGTGTTTTAGAAACACCAAGTACTTCAATAATATGGAAACCAAATTGAGTTGGAACTACGCTGATATTACCAACAGTTCCTTCTAAACCAGCACTTTTAAATGCATCTACAAAGCCTTTGTTTTCATCAAACCAACCATAATCACCTCCATTGTTAAGAGAACCGCCATCATCAGATACAGTTTTTACTAACGTATCAAAGCTCACTTGTTTTGCTTTTAATAACACTAATAAACTATCTGCCATACGCTTTGCAGCCTCTGGTGTACGTTGCTTTTGAGCTCTTTGGCTTTGCAAACCAATTAAGATATGACGAACTTTAGCTGAATCTGCTATTGATTTTACATCTTCTAATTTATAGATTTTAACGAAAGTACCTTCAGTATAAGGACCGTATACTGTTCCTTTAGGAGCACCGAATACTGTAGAGTCTGAAATGATCATATTCTTTTTAGTGAAATTTGAAATGACCACTTGCTCCCCATCGCTTTCTTGTGCAATATAACTTGAATCTTCTTTTACTGTTTTTGTTTTAAAATCTTCCACAACTCGCATCGCATCTTTTTGTAAAGCTTCGAAATCTAATTTAGAAGGCATTACATCATAAGCAATATATTCAATCTTACGAGTTGTTTCTTTTACTTTATATTCGTTTTGGTGCTTGTTGTAATAAGCTGCGATATCATCATCTGTTACT
>JANYGR010000428.1 GCA_025359355.1 Bacteroidota bacterium
AAATTTTCTAAATCGTTCATCACGGCTTTACTCATCGTTACAAAACCATCACAACTCTGAATAAAATACTTTGCAAAAGCTGCATCTCCAATTCGTTTTTCGTGCGGAATCACATTATCAGTGATTGCTAATACTTTAATGCCACTTTTACGAACCATACGGGCAATGCTTCCTAAAGCTGGACCCATAAAGGGAATCCAAAAACGAAAAACGATGAAATCAGGTTTTTGTTTTTTAATAAAACGAGCTGTTTTAATCCACGACAAAGGGTTTACCGAATTAATAAGCGTATGAATTTTAATATGCTTTGGGGCAACTCCTGTAGTATCAAATTGGGTACTACCTGGAAATAAAAAATTAGGGTACTGCAAACTATACGAAATAATTTCACAATCATGACCTTGCTCGTTAAATGCTGAACAAAATAATTCATCGAATGTTGCTAAACCACCACGCAATGGGTAAGCAGGGCCTATGATAAAAATTTTCGCCATAGAATTTTAAATTACTTTTTCCCTACAACTAATTCAATTAAATCTTTTTCTTGTAAGTACTTATTGGCTAAGTCTTTTATTTCTTGCGGAGTCACTTTTTTAACAGCATCAAAATATTTTTCAAAGTAATCATAACCTAAATCAAATTCCCAAATCGCTTTAAATTTATCTGCGAGAGAATAAGGTCCGTCAACGCTGCGCAAAAACTGACCTAATACATAATTACGAACAGTTTCTAATTCATCTTCATCTACCAACTCTTCACGTAATATTTTTATTTCTTTGTAAATTTCTTCTAAAGTTTGCTTCGTTACATCTGTACCAACTTCGGTAGCAATAAAGAAATAACCAGCATGCACCAACGAAGCCAAACCACTTCCTATTCCGTATGTGTAGCCTTTGTCTTCGCGAATATTAGCCATTAAGTGTGATCCAAAGTATCCACCTAAAATGGTATTCAACACTTGGAATTTAAAATAATCGGGATGAGTTTTATTAAATAGAGTACGTCCTATTCTAATAGCAGATTGTATCGCATCAGGTTTATCAATAAAATGTTTCAACTGCGTTGTTGTATTTAAGGTTACATCGGGTGTATTGATTTTACTAGCAGTTCCCCAAGCGTCTTTACCGAAAAAATTATTTAAAGACTCCATTAAATTATCCGGTAATTTACCCGAAGCAACAATAGTACAATTGCCAGATTGGTAATGTGATTTATAAAACGCTTTAATCGCATCAATAGTGATCACATCAAAATTTTCTATTTTTACTTCTCTACCATAAGGATGATCTTCGCCAAATAACAATTCAGAGAAGCGGCGGCGAGCTAAAACATTAACCTTTTGAGAGTTTACCAAATGCTTCTGTTTTTTATTAGATAAATAAATATCGAATTCATCTTTTGGAAATGTCGGATTTTTGATAATGTCTTCCACATAATGCAAGCTCTTATCCACAAATCTATTTAATGAAAATAATGCTAAAGAAGAAAAATCTTGTTCAACGGAACATTCAAAAAAAGAACCAAAAAAATCAATCTTATCAGATAGTTCATTTGCTGTATAATTCTTAGTTCCTGTCTCCAATAAATTATTAGCTGCTGATGCCAATAAAGGTTGTGATTGGTAATACATACCCGCCTTAAACAAAAATTCTATTTTGGTTAATTCTTGCGAACCACTATTAATGGTATACACACAAATGCCATTATCCAATTTAGATAACTGCGCTTGCGGAATATGAATGGTATCAATGGTTTTAAATTCGGGAGCTAATTTCCTGTTTAATGTCATGGTTTAAATTTACAGAAAATTTAGGGATACGGAAAAAATAGATTAAATTTGATATTAGTAATTTAATAGCTATCAAATGAAGCATTCTCAAAAAATTAATCTATTTCGTACAATTGAAGAAGCTGAGGAATTTAATGCGTATCAAGTATTTATCCAAAGCCCTAAAGATAGAATTAGAGAGACTGTACAGCTTATTTTAAGAGTATACTCAGAGAAAAAAAAGATTTCTTCCAACAAAATAAATTTTGATTGAGCATGAATATTTTTGTTGAAAATCATCAACTATTACTCAAGTCTATGTTGCAACATGACGTTAATTTTTTATTAGTTGGCGGATATGCTGTCATATTTCATGGTTACAAAAGAACCACTGGTGATATGGATTTATGGATAGAACCAGATAATAATAACAAACTAAAATTAATAAAAGTATTAGAGGAATTTGGGTTTGATGATGACGACATTAAGCATATTTCTCAATTAGATTTCACAACACATTTGGCATTCAATTTTTGGGAAGAGCCCGAAAGAGTTGACTGCATTACCTTTGTCAGTAATGTTTCTTTCAAAGAAGCGTATCATTCAAAAGTTATCTGTGATATAGAGGGCTTACAAGTGCCCATTATTCAATATCATCATCTCATACAATCAAAAATAACTTCTGATAGATTAAAAGACAAAGCTGATATAGAAGAATTGCAGAAAATAAATAAATATAGAAAATAGCTAATGGAAATTTGCATCATTGGAATCATTTTAATAATTATTTATTTATTAATTGACAGAAAAACAAAAGCCATAAAAGAATATGTTAAAAGTAAAGGTGGGCGTTTTGATTCATATAATCTAATTTCACTTTCTAGTTATGGATATAATTTAATAGAAAAATTACGTTTAAACCCATTTGAAAAGGAAACATTTTACTCCATTAAATATTATGATAAAAACGAAGTATTACACGAAGCAGTAATTAGTCTGAACATAGATTTAAAAGTGAAGCTTTATGAAGATAAAATTATTAAATCTCATTCTTCATTTTCAACAACTGTTCTTTAATACTTTTCAGCTTATCAATTACTTCTACTTTTACTTGGTCAGATTCTTTCAATCCTCCTTTTAGCTTATCCTTAGCTCCTTGTAGCGTGTATCCTTTTTCTTTTACAAAATGAAAAATATGCTTGAAGTTTTCTATATCTTTTTTAGTGAAAAGACGGTTGCCTTTTTTATTTTTTGAAGGTGAGATGATGTCAAATTCTTTTTCCCAAAAACGTAACAATGATGTGTTTACATCAAACATAGTGGCAACTTCGCCAATGGAATAAAATAATTTTTCGGTTTCTTTTTCTTCTAATAAAGCCATCATCCAAATGTAATTAACAGATTGAAATGACTGCTTAAACTTTTTCAACAAAAATGGGTAATGAATTAACATTTTGGTATTAAAATAGTAATCGCAGCTTACCTTCGACTCCGCTCAGGTTGCGCATTCAGCTCAAGGTAGACATTCAGCTCCGCTCAAGATTACAAATCCAGATGAACAGAGAAAGCAATTTTACTTTTTATCACTCGCTACTTCAAAAGGAATCGTTAACGTTTCGCCAGTATCATCAGCTATTGTAAGCATGTGTTTACCTTTCGAAGCGGTTATTCCTAATTGATGTATATCTTTTGTTGTTCCAACCAAAGCCCCATCGATATGCCAAAATACGGTGTTTGACGGAGACCGATGCGCTATTTCGAAAATTGTTTTGCCTTGTTCTCCATTTAATTCGTAAGGAATATAAATAACTGTTCCCGCTTTCGGATAAATCATTTCCATTGATTTTTCTACCTCTGGAGCGCAACCACTTTTATAGGGAGGCAATGTTTTATAAGTTGGATTTTTTGTTTTATAATAATATTCTTGCACGGGCGGTAACTCAAACCACGAAATAGTTTTCATATCCATAGGCGATACGCAAGCATCCGTTACTCTGTACTGACCAGTAATATCAACATGTATAGGCTTATGATATTTACAAGTAATAGCCACATTACTATGTTTCGGAATCCATTCCTTTTTTGTTTCATCACAATACAGAGATGCTAAACATCCGCTTTGCTTACAAACAACTACCTGTTTCATATCAGACACGGGCATTTTAAACCAATTTGTTTTTGGAAGTGTACCAAACAATTCAAATAAAATAGGAGCAGCTGCTGATAATCCAGTTAGGCCTGGTCGCCCTTCTCCATCAGCATTTCCAACCCACACGCCTACCACGTAATTTCCAGAAATACCAATTGCCCAGCCATCTCTAAAACCAAAACTAGTTCCTGTTTTCCATGCAATTTTTTGAGCAGAACCTAAACGTTGCCAACTCGCATCAATGTCGGGTCTGCCAACCTCAGCCATGGCTTCAAACGTAAGCCATGCGGCGGATGCAGATAGTGAAGGTTCATCATTGCTTTTTACTTCAGAAGCACTTCCTGTGTTTTTCAAATACGTTGGTTTATGCCAATCACTCTCAGTGTATAGCTTGTTAACGTTATACCTATTTATAACCCTAGCCATACTGGCATAAGCCGAGCACATGTCCCATAGTTTAGATTCGCCTCCACCAAGTATTAACGATAATCCATAGTTATCGGCCGAACGATTCATAGATGTTAAACCTATTTGTTGCAATCGGTCTAAAAATTTTTCAATGCCATATTGTTGCAATAATTTAACGGCGGGTATATTCAAACTCCTTGATAACGCTTGTTTTGCAGGCACAGCACCATCATAAGTAAAATCAAAATTTTGAGGCACATAACCTGCTATTTGAGTGGGAATATCTGGCACCAACATACTCGGCAAC
>JANYGR010000435.1 GCA_025359355.1 Bacteroidota bacterium
CTTACAGTTAATGGCGAAATTAATTCAAACTTAACGAAGGATAAATTAAGATATTTGATTGAGAAAAATTTAAAAGCATAATTCTTTAAAAGACTAAAGAGAAACAAAAAACATTAGCTCGCAGATTTCACAGATAAACGCAGACGAACACATAAATATAATTACACTCATAAAAAAATCTGCGATGATTAGCGCAATCCGCGAGAAACAAAAAACATTAGCTTACAGATAAACGCAGACGAACACATAAATATAATTACACTCATAAAAAAATCCGCGATGATTAGCGCAATCCGCGGGAAAACATAAACACACACATGAATCTTCTCTCAGTAAATCAATTAAGTAAAAGTTTTGGCGACAAAGTTCTTTTTAAAAATATTAATTTTGGTATTAACTACGGCGATAAAGTAGCGCTTATTGCTAAAAACGGTTCAGGTAAATCTACCTTATTTAAAATCCTTCAAGGTATAGAAATCCCTGATAGCGGTGAAGTTGCCTTTCGTAAAGAATTACGAATTTCGTTTTTAAGTCAGGAACCAGAGCTTAACGAAAATCACACTATTGAACAAGCGATTTATGCGGGTGATAGTGAGATGGTAAAAACAGCGATTGATTATACGCATTTGGTAGAATCACATTATGCAAATCCAACCGACAAAACAGAAAATCAATTAGACGTATTAACCAATAAAATGAATGATTTAGAAGCATGGAATGTGGAAACACAAATCATGTTGGTGTGTTCTAATTTAGGCTTAAATGATTTAACACAAAAAGTAAGTACACTAAGTGGTGGACAAAAAAAACGATTGGCTTTAGCGCAAGTTATTTTAAATGAACCTGATTTATTAATTATGGATGAGCCAACCAATCACCTAGATGTAACGGTGATTGAGTGGCTTGAAGATTATTTGAGAAGCTACAAAAAAAGTATTTTATTAGTAACACATGACCGTTATTTTTTAGATGAAGTTTGTAGTAAAATTATTGAAATTGACGACCATCAATTATACGAATACAAAGGAAACTTTGCGTATTACATGGAAAAGAAAGCAGAGCGTATGATGATGGAAGCATCTGAATTAGAGAAGGCAAAAAACTTGTATCGCCGAGAACTGGAGTGGGTGCGTAAACAGCCACGTGCACGAACTGTGAAATCAAAATCGCGTGTAGATGCCTTTGTAGATGTAGAAAAAAATGCTCGTAAAAAAAGCATGGATAAAAAAATAGAATTATCCGTTAAAGTAGAGCGTATTGGTAGCAAAATTATTGAAGTACATAAATTACAAAAAGCGTATGGCGATAAAAAAATATTAAACCCTTTTTCATACACTTTTATTAAAGGCGAAAAAATAGGCATTGTCGGACCCAACGGTATTGGTAAAAGCACGTTCATTAACATGCTACAAGGCATTGAACCGCCTGATGCGGGTAAGGTTTCGGTGGGTGATACCATTGTGTTTGGGTATTATTCGCAACAAGGGATTAAAGTAGCTGATGATAAACGTGTGATTGAAGTTGTAAAAGATATTGCTGAATTTATTCCTTTAGCTAACGGTACGTCGCTAAGCGCTTCTGCATTATTAACGCGATTTAATTTTGCACCCGAAGTACAATACGGCCACGTGAGTAAATTAAGTGGTGGCGAAAAACGTCGTTTATACCTGCTAACAGTGCTTGTGCGGAATCCTAATTTTTTAATTTTAGATGAACCAACAAATGATTTAGACATTGTAACGTTACAAACCTTAGAACAATTTTTATTAGACTTTCAAGGTTGTGTATTGATTGTATCGCATGATCGTTATTTTTTAGATAGATTAGTAGATCACGTATTTGCTTTTGAAGGCAACGGTGTGGTAAAAGATTTTCCAGGCAATTACACTGATTACCGCCAGTGGGTGTATGATAGAGAGGATGACGATGATGTAAGCGCTCCGCAAATTGGAGGTTCTGATAACGAAGAAAAAAATAAGATTAGCGAAAATAAAGTTCTTGTCAGTTCGAGCGATCCCGATAGTTATCGGGGCGAGAACAGTCAAACAATTCAAAAAAAGAAATTATCGTTTAAAGAACAAAAAGAATTAGAAACGATTGAAGTAGATTTAGCGCAATTAGAAAAACGCAAAA
>JANYGR010000469.1 GCA_025359355.1 Bacteroidota bacterium
TATAATTTTGCAGGTAACTTAGCGCCATACACTCAAACAGTTATTACTCTTCCTTCTTATGCATTTACCGCAGGAGCTACTAATACTTTAAATGTTTCAATTGCATCAGTAAATGGTGGAGCAGATCCAGTAATAACAAATAATTTAGTTACTAAATCTATTCCATTAACAACTAAAATAGCAAACTCTACGAGTATGAGTATGACCTTTACTCAAGATCAATACGGTTCAGAAAGTACTTGGGTAATTAGTGAAGAAGTATCAGGAACTGTTCTTGCTTCTGGCGGACCTTATACTGATTTAGCAGCAAGTGGAACATCAGTTCAACCAACTGTTAATTTTACAGTAGTGCCAAGTACATGTTACAAAGTTGTAGTAAACGATGCTTATGGAGATGGTTTTAACGCTGGAACAGGTGCGGGAAATTATGTAATTAAATCTGGTGGTGTTAATCTTTATACAATGAATGGAGTAATGGGATTACAGGATATAAAATTATTTAAAACATCTGCCACTGCAAATGGTGTGAATGAATTATCATCTATTATTTCAAATGTAGCTGTATACCCTAATCCTGCTAAAAACAATGCAACGATCGAATTGAACTTAGTTCAAAACGAAACAATTACAGTAAATGTCTTAAGCGTAATGGGACAAACAGTATACTCTCAAACATTAACTAATTTAGCTGCTGGAAACCAAATGATTTCTTTAAACAGCGAAAACTGGTCTAATGGTATTTATAATGTAAATATTTCTACAAGCAACGGAAACGTAAGCCGTAAATTAGAAATCGTTAAATAGTACTTTTAATAAAAGATACACAGAAGGTTGGCGTTAATCGCCAACCTTCTGTTATTTTAACCAAACAAAAAATGATTAAGTATTTAATAAAGTTGTCGCTAAATTTGATGTTATTAGTCGTTTTATGTAATCATAATGCGATAGCACAAACGTATAGTTTTACACCAAGTCAAACTTATTTGGCTGTAGTAGACACTAATCAACTTAATTTTAATGGCATTGAAATTACAAATACAGGCTCTCAAAATCTTGATTTAACATGGAAGTTAATTTTAAAAGACACATTAATTGATTCGGAATTTGATTTATGTAACAGTGGTATCTGTTTCAATACGCTACCAGTAAGTGGTGCAATGCCCACATTGCTTCCTGGAGATATTGGTTGGTTAAAACTTCACATGTTTTCAGGTAAAACAATGGGAATTAATACCATTAAATATGTTTTAAAAAATGGAACAACACAAGTTGATACGCTAACATTTATCATTAGTGTTGGTGGCGTTACTGCTATTAAAGAATTAAAAAATGTTAAAGATAAAGTGGTTGTTTATCCCAATCCTTCGAATTCAGAAACAACGATTCAGTTAAACTTACTCGAGTCTTCTGAGGTTATACTTACTTCTATAAACCCTTTAGGTCAGTGTGTTTACAAAGAAATGGCAAATTACAATGCCGGATTAAATAGTATAAAAATTGATACAGAACAATACCCTTCCGGGATTTATACCCTGATCATAAGCACTAAAAATGGTGTAATAACTAAAAAATTAACAGTTACTAAATAATAACTCGTTTTTTAATGATATTTTTGTAGGAGCTCCGCATTTTTGTGGGGCTTCTACAATTTTATACCTATGCTAAAAAAGATAATACTACTTGCTTTAATTACAATTTCCTTAAACAACCTTTTCTCACAAGTATTGTATAGTGAACGTTTTAATGCGGTTAGTGGGCTCACAACGGGAACCTACAATGCTAATAGTTCTTTACAAAGTTACTTGTACGGAAATGTTCCATCTGCTATGATAAGCATTAATAATGGCAATTTACATGCAGATACAATCACAGGTAATTATCCTTATAAAGCTCCGTTTCAAAGCCAAAAAGGATGGTTGGCTTATAGACCTGCTGGAATAACAAACGTTACAGACACTTTTGCTGTTTCTACATCATGGTTAATTCCAACAGGAACAACAAGCTCTTGGTTAATGACGCCAACAATTAACAATATTGCTTCTAATAGTGTATTAACGTGGGAAGCGATGGCCCCAGATGCTAATAATTTGGATGGTTATGAAGTGTATGTTTCTACAAATACGGTTACTGCCCCGTCAGTAGCCGATTTTACAACATTGGTATATTCTATATCAGCTGAAAACAATGTATGGCAAGCGCGTAGCATTTCATTAGGTGCTTATGCAGGACAAAATATTCGCATAGCTTTTAAAAATAACTCAATAGATAAATACCAATTATGGTTAGACGATATTGT
>JANYGR010000475.1 GCA_025359355.1 Bacteroidota bacterium
TCGAGTTGAGTTAATCCTTCTGTTAAATTTGTAGCATATTCATACGCTTTATCAGGATCGGTATGAAATAAATTAGCCAGATTTTCTAAAATGGTTATCCATTGTTGTTTCGGAAAATAAGTACCGCCATAAATTGGTTGACCATTTGGTAAAGCAAAACAATTCAACGGCCAGCCTCCTTGCCCCGTCATAAGCTGAACGGCGCCCATATACACCATATCTATATCGGGGCGTTCTTCTCTATCCACTTTAATATTAATAAAATGTGTGTTCATTATGTTTGCCACTTCAGCATCTTCAAAACTTTCGTGCTCCATCACATGGCACCAATGGCAAGCGCTGTAGCCAATACTTACTAATATTAATTTATTTTCTTTTTTAGCAAGTTCTAAGGTTGCATCATTCCAAGCATACCAATTAACAGGGTTGTTGGCGTGTTGCAATAAATAAGGACTGCTTTCGGTAATGAGATGATTGGGCATATTGACGAGTCGTTAGGAAGCTAAATTTACGGATTAATCCATAAAAAAATCCCCACCAATGTATTGATGAGGAATTTTTTTGTGAGCCAATTAGTTTACAGCTTTTTTACCAAAGCACTTACTATAGCACTCATTAAACCAACATTGTCATTACCTATTACATACATGGCTTTGTAGTGCCACTCTGCTAATGCTGTATTTAATGGTAAATTAACCACATCAATGTAATCGAGTTTTAGTAAACGACCTATGAGTACAAAGCCAGCACCATCGTTTCTATCTACATACAAATCAATAGCATCAGCATAACCTTTGTTGCATTTAATGTGCGGACGACCAGCATCGATGGTGATTTTTAAATCGGGTTGCATGGCATTGATATCAATGCTTTGTGTAGGCGCAATAATTCCCAAATCATTACCAATAGCATCGGTATAATTAGCATGTGCTTTTATACGCTTCACGTTGTTGCTAATTCTATCAAACACCCCTTCGGGAACTGTAGGTGGCGCTGTGGGTAATACAGGGCCTATAGGCAATGCACCTAAGTGTTGCTGACTAACGGCGTGCTTTAATAAATTTTTGTAAGCACTAATGTTGTTTACCGTTTGCTTATATGCTTCATGCATATTTAAAATATACAAAAACATATCAGCATCTTTTTGTATGGCAGTAATTTCTGCCGCAGTGAGGCCAAGTATTGGCCCATGTACTGCAATTTTTAATTTAAAGTTATTGATCCATATTCCTTTATCGTTATCGCTATTAGGAATATAATTATAAGAACTTGACATAATTTCTAATTTTTATTTTTGATTGATATTGATTTATTTTTTAGGAAGTCTTTTGAGTAAACAAGCAAGGCTAGCAAATACTTGTAGCGATTTACTATTTACTATAAACGTAATCGCTTTGTTATGAGTAGTAACGGCAAAGGCTTTGCCAAAATTGTGGCATTAACATCCATTAACATAATCACTTTGTAAGTGGTTACTTTTTGCCAATAACTGGTAAGGTTTTCTTAAAATATCTTAAATGAGAAATTGCTTGATGCTAATTTTTTGATGATGAGTTTCCATCACCATATACAAAATAGTAATCACTCGTATTTAATAGTTAATGGAAGAGTGATTTTTTTAAGAATAGACATAAACGGCTAAAAACATTTATACGTCATGCAAATGGAAGGTTGATTGATGCTAAGCAAGCAAAGCGTGACGCTAAGCACAGAGACATTGGCATGAAGCAAGGATATATTAAAGTTACGTTTTTGTTGATTGGCGCCAAGCATTGTTTGCTTGGATTTATATTGAAAAAATTGGAGCTAATGCCTTCGCGATTAGCTCCAATCATTGATATATTGGCGCCACGTTTTTAAATAGTAATGCCAATGATGAGTTGCTTGGCGCCAAGCATTGCATGCTTAATGCTAAGGATGGAGAACTTAGGCCATAATAATATGCCAAGGTTACTGTTGAGGCATAGTTATGCCACCCATTTATTAGAAGCGGGAACTGATTTGAGGTATATACAAGAGATTTTAGGGCACATTAGTAGCAGAACAACGGAAATATATACCCATGTGAGCAATACTAGTATACAAAGAGTGGTTTCGCCATTTGATAGTTTATGAAAAATGAATATATTTATAAAACCAATAAGATGAGAAAAACTAGAGGAATAACACAATATTTGTTCGCTTCCTCTAATAAAACTCCTCATATAAGTAAGTTAGCGGTAAGGCTATGAAAACAACACAACAACAAAATAAACATTCGACCGGACTAATAGCGACATTAGTTGTACTTGGACTTTTGTTGTTTTTTTCCATTTATATAAATATCTTAATTGCTCCGATTTATTTGATAATCCATGGACTTCTAGTCTTTGGACTACTTAAAATTAATTCTTTTAACTCTACACTTAAACCAATCAAATTTGGGTTGTTGTTAAGTGGACTTCCTCTTTTACTAATAATTCTAATTAACTTACCGGCAATCCCAATATATTTAGCTACTAATAGCAACGTGTTGGAAATATTAACAATAATAGGATTGACACTTATAGTCTGTTTATTGGACTTTATTGTTGTTTATGCTATTTACAAGCGTTGGTGGCTACCGACACAAGTAGACCTAAGTGTAGTAGAAACTAACAAATAGCCCAACCGCTAACACACGGTTCATTCAATTTGGGCGGAAGTATAAGGCATTTGCAAAAGCGGTCGCTCTGCGAAAGACAATTATTTTCGCTTTGCAAATGTCAAAAAAGCAGTTAGCTTTGTCAGTAATATTTCGGTAGACAAAGTTTCAAACCCCAAACTGAAATAAACCGCGAAAACGTTAGCACTAATGCATTTAGACCATGACTCGACTGACAACTATAATCTTGACAATTATGTTTACACTGTGCGGACAAAATTGCTTCCCACAAAAAAGGCAGAATCCAACAAAACAGATTATAGAAACATATTTTTGGCAAGGGCCTTGTAGCGTAAAGACAAACTTTATAAAGAAAATGACATTGGAAATATATAGTGACTCGACATATATATTGAGACCAGTTATGTGCAGAGAATCATACCCAACAAAAAAACTGAGAAGGCAGCAAAAAAACTGGGTAGCTAATGGAATTTACAAGACAATAAATGGTCACCGTATATTTTATCAGGGCTCAAATGTTATTGGGTATAAACAGTATGACAAATACATAACCTACAATGACAGCACTGTCTTGAAATTAAAATAGAATACGTAATGCACAAGTGCTAACCGCACCTACCAAAAATGCGGGCATTAGTATAAGCATTTGCAAAAGCAGTCGCTCCGCGAAAGACAGTTATTTTGCTTTGCAAATGTCCATTAAATATTTAGCTTTGTTGTTAGCAGTTCGGTAGAATCGGTTTCAAACCGCACTTCTGGTAGCTGCCAAACGTTAGCACTCATTTTATGACGACAAAACCGACATACATATTGACAATTTTAATTCTGACTTTCGGACTTATTTCTTGCGGACAAAATACTGCATCGCAAGAACCAATAAAGAATAAATCAAACTTTTCACTTTCAATAACAACATATAATCACGCAGAACAAATATTTAATGGTATTACGACCTATGACCTAAAAAATGACACTTTGAAAATTCACAGGTCATTTATGTTTTCAGACAAAGACACAATATTACTTTCAAAAAAAATTGACGATAATTCCATAGAACAAATAAGAAGTATACGCATTGACAATTTAAAGGACTTCTATTTCAACAATTGCATAATGGCTACAAGTGGAAATGAATATTTTATCTCAACGACTATTGACACCGTTAATAAGAAAATTTCTCTTCATCACTACTACGACAAACAAATTGAAAGATTAATTAATGAATTTAATAAAAATATACCAGACAATTTAAAACTTGACTATTTGACAAGTGAAACTAAACAAGACTGCGAATGAAAACGAGTGCTAACAGGCGTTTGGCAAAAAAGCGGGT
>JANYGR010000477.1 GCA_025359355.1 Bacteroidota bacterium
GATAAGGCTTTGTAAGCGATAATACAACGATGCTAAATTGTATTTTCATAATAGAAACTGTCTCAAAAGTACCTTATCGTTATGCTGAATTTATTTCAGCATAACGATAAGACCAATTTTACTAAGTGTGTGATCCTGAAACAAGTTCAGGATGACCGTAAAATTACTTTTGAGACAGTATCTTCCGAAATGGAGAAAAAAATTTATTAAGCAAATTGTTTTTTGACAGCAGCCACAATTTGGTTTTCGGTCATTTTATCTGCACTATCAACTGCTTTTAAAACAGTGGCTAGTTTCTTATCCGATTCAATATGGGTTTTCAAATGGGTTTTCATTTCTGATGGACCAAATACATAAATACCGTCGGCATTTTTTATTTCTGTCATCACACTATTCAAAAACGATTGTGTTTGATGCTTCTTGCGCTCTTCGTAGGTTTTTTCGTTTCCGTTATGGTGTCCTGCTCCTAAAAAATTTCCTACTTCTTTGTCTGATATATGATTTGTTTTACTATCGATGTTAGCTAACACTTCCTTTACTGAGTCGTTTGCTAAATTTACAATAACAGCTTTAGTGCCGTCAATCCAAATTCCTAAATTATTTTTCATATTAATTGGTTTTAAAGGTTTATACTTTTGTTGGTTGTTTTTTGATACACTCTCTAAATAACAGCTCTTTTGTGACACACATTCGTAACACTTTTTCGCCTTGCGCTCTAACCTTTCCGTCAGCGTAGGCTACAGCTTCTTTATAAAACACTTTCAAATTAAGTTTTGGTTGGCTATTTGTGTTTAGTGTGGTCATATCATTAACTTTTACTAAAAATAGCTTGCCTTATTCATATTGAAAATGATTTATATCACTTATTTATATGTTTAATGTAATCTAAGATACTAAATTAATATTCAATAAAACAGCCTATGTAAGAATTACCGACTAATAACCAATTTTTGAAAATGCACTAAACCGTTCTCTAAAAAACAACCTACCGTGTATAGCCCCGCTGATAATGGGGAAACATCGATGCTAATTTCTTTAATTCCATTCGTTGGCTTGCCACAATACACTTCGATTCCGATTGAATTATATATGTTTACTTCTATAAAATCTCTCTCATCAAATGAAACAACTAATTGATTTACCGCAGGGTTAGGATATAATTGAAAGGCATTTGTTTGTTGTTTAACATCGTTGATTCCATTGGTACAACTCATATTAAGAGCATTATATCCTCTTTGTTTTGCTTGGCATTGCAACTCGTGTAAGGCTAATTTATCTGTCCCAGTTAATCCCCAGGTTCGCAAACCTAACGTTCGTAGGTATTCTAAAAACACAGGATCGCTGATGCCATAATACGTGCTATAATAAGACACACTAGCTGGACTTAGATCATGAAGCCATGTGAAATCAATTAGTTTAATTTGCCCAGCATAGAAATCCCAGGTTGAAAATGTTTGAGTTATAAATTGTGCTTGTTGTAAATCAGAACTATTGCAAGTTGTACTCGACGGATAACCATATTGATAAAAACATAGAGGCTTGGAAGGATATAATCCAACTAACGTTGCAAAGTCTATTGATATTGTAGATATCGGCTTCACGGTGAAATTCGCATTTAAAGGATAATACGAAACACCTATATAATCGCTCGAAGAATTTAACGTTTGAGCGAAACTATTTTGATTAACCATACCGTCAAACGTAAGTTCAGTTGCTATTTTTAAACCCGGCCATATTGTTTTTGCATACGCAGATACGGCATTATAAAAAATAGTGTACTCATTCCATTTAGTTGTGTTAGAGCTTAGATACACATCATGCTCCGAACCAATCACTAAAGACGATAAGGTTACATTAGGTATGTGCACTTTCACACTATCCAATAATCGTTTGAACCGATTGATCATGACGGTACTGCTAAAAGCGGTTGTTGTTAAATCAGAGGGAACCTCTAACACATTTGTGGCAATAGGCGCCAATGTTAAATCAATGGCCATGTTTTGCGCAGGGTAATAACTGTTTGCTATATCAAAAATAGTGAAGTTATAGGTTAACGGAGAGGTTTCTACAGAGGTCCAAACTTGAAACAGTCCTGTTTGCGTCATACCTAATTTCTTACCAATAGCAAAACAAGAATCGTAATTAAAACTCGTGCTTTGAGGCTGTGTACTAACGTCTACGCTTATTTTATTGGTAGTGGGATTAATTTGCGCTAAGCTAAAAACAGAGCACAAACAACAGATGGCTATAGTAATTATTCTAATAATGTGCTGCATCGCATGTTTAATTTACGTATAAAATTAAACGTTTTGTGCTTATATGCAAATCATCATTTAAAGGTTTCTTCCGAACATTAGTAAATGTTAACCGCCAAAGTAATCGTATGCATCATTTTATTAGATTCACTTATTTTATTTTGTGCCGTGGCAGTTAAGTTATAACTTATCTCAGGCGCAAAGTTGACCCCATGAAATTCGTAATTGATGCCATAGCCAATAGAAAAACCAAATGCTAATTCGTTTTGAAATCCTTTGTTTAAAAAGCGTTCATCAAATTTTTTTAAATTAATAATTGGACTCAACATCAGGTAAGGCTGCTTGCTGGTTAAATAACAACTCATGTTTCTGGCAATATATACCACACCGTGTTCATCAGCTGGTTTTAGGGCAATGCAAAAGCCTGGTGAAAATTTTAAATCCAATGATGTCGAATAA
>JANYGR010000494.1 GCA_025359355.1 Bacteroidota bacterium
TATAATTTCGTGTTGTAAATGATTGGCGAAGGTATTACATATAATCAACTCAACTTTGGAGCATTTTGGTATTTTGGTAAAGAATAGTATTTGGTATAAAAAAATTAGCGCAGAGCTATTTTCAATGAGTAAAAAAAATAATTTAGTAGTTTTTAGTTGCTTTTATACAAATAAAATTCAGATTGAACATTTTATTATCTATAATGTGTAACCATAATTTGATGAAATATAGATGCCTATTTTTATAGCAAAACAACTTCTCCAAACTTTCTACCTAATTGCTTGAATTTTAACAATTTGTTAATGAAAAAATGTGGTTTCAAACATAAAATGAATTAGATTTGTAATAAGTAAAGTGAACAACCTAGAGGAGTTTTAATTAGTGTTCTATTAATTAAAACGTTTCCAAAACCGCTTTCATTAAATAGTATAATTATTTTATGAAGTTGAGAGCGATCATATTTATTAGTTTGTTGAGTAATTTTTTATTTGCTCAAACAACTCCGTATTTAATTGACGAACAATTTAATGCTGGAGTGCCTGCAAACTGGACTAATTCAGGTACGTCTAATACAACAACAAATTGGGGGAGAAATTCAAATGCTCGTTCTTTTACAGCAGTCGCAAATTCATTAACTTTAAATACAAACTTAGCAGGTAGTCCAGGTGAGATTTATTTTTCTGCAAGAACCCCATCAGGCTCTCCGTTTAGTGAAATGCTAATTGAAGAATCTATTAATGGTGTTACATGGACTGCGGTTGGAACTTTTACTCCAAATGGTACAACCTGCGTATATAAAGGGTCTTTATTATCAACTACAAAAAGAGTTAGAATATCAATCAGTATTTATAATAACAACGTTACATTGGATGATGTTCGGATAACGAAACAAAATTTTTGCAGTAATAGGTCGCCTAATATTGTCGCCATAATTGTTGATGGTGGATGTGATGTGGCTGATCAATGCGAGAATGATAATGAAACTATTATTTTTTTTAATGGTAACCGCGATTTACATTTGGATTCCTTGGAAATTATAATGCCAAGTGGAACAAATGCGGCATCTAATGGATATTCATTTGGAGGAATCGGAGTTGGAAATGGCGTTTCAACTTGGACAACAAATTCAACATATACTAATTTTTTAAATACAACAGCCGCCTGCGGTTCAACTTTGTTTTTTGATGTTCCTGCATCAAGGATAATACCACCAAATGCTCGGGTATATGCCTTTACTGGATTAAATCCCACAGCGGCGTATAATTTTAGTACGGCATGTAATACAGCACCTGTTTATGTTATATACTCTACAGAAACAGCTTGCGCAGGAACGGCAACGACAACGTCTGGAAAATATCCTAATGGGGCTTGTGCAGGTGGTTCTCCTGGTTGCGATAGATCGACAGCTATTTTTAATCACGGATCGGGTTGTAGTGATATCAAAACTTATACAAAAAGTAACGGTGCAACATCAAATGGTTCTATGATATTTTTTAATCCCACTGCGTCTATTTTTACAACTAATTGTAATAAATTCACACCTCTTCCTATCGAACTCCTCGATTTTTATGCTACCAAAAATAATAAATCCAACGAGGTGACTTGGAAGGTAGCTCAAGAAGAAAATATTCTATATTACACGATCGAGAAAAGCAAGGATGCAATTGAATTTACTGAGTTTGCAACAGTTTATTCAAATAATTCAACGGGTACAAAATCTTATTCAGTGTTTGATAACGAACCATATCACGATATAACGTATTATCGCTTATCAACTAAAGAAACAAATGGGCCTACAAAAAATTATAAAATAATTTCGGTAGATGAAGCCGATAATAAGTGGGAATACATACATTATCAAACGGAAAACAATTTGGTGTTAGAGTTTAAAAATGCCTTACCAAAAAATAGTGTTGTTAGCTTATTTGACATCAGTGGAAAAGAATTAATAACACAGGCTATTAAACAATCACAAACTATGATCAACACTGATGGGCTTACATCAGGTGTTTATTTTGTACGCTTATCAACGCCCTATAAAACAGAACATTTTAAAATCATTATCTCTAATTAAATCATTACAAATTATAAACCTCTGACCTATGAAAAAAATTATTTACGCTTTATTTATTATTTTATCTGGATTAACAGCAAACGCCCAATGTTTTGAAATAGAAAGCATTTTAGTGGATGCCTGTGATGGAGGAAATGAAGGTCAAAACGAGATGGTAACCTTTAAAGTAGGTACAACTCCTTTAAGTGCAAATACATTGACTGTAAATTGGCCTGCTAATACATGGAGAGGTCTTTGTCAAAATGCTGGAACGGCGGCTGATGTTGCTACTGTGAATGCTACTATATTAGGTTGCGGATATTTGAAAGAACCAGTTGGAGGTGTTTTACGTGCGAATTCAAAAGTATTATTGGTTACTGGTACATCCTGGAATCCTTTAGCACAGAGTTTTGTAAATTTAAACGACACATTAACTATACTTTTTCAATGTTATAATGCAGGAAATACAGGAGGGCATTTCGCAAACTATACAGTTAGCCCTACACCATCAAACCGAACATTAACGATGTCTTTTTCTCCTACTTGTACAGATGTGGTGACTTACAATAGAAATAATTTAATAAAGCAGAATCAAGCTATTGGAGCTCAAGATGGAGGGGCTGTAGAATTTACTCCTGCTGGTGTTGGTACTTATGTAAATCACGGTTGCCAAGCGCCTTATATTCCTTTATCGGTTGATGCAGGTGCTGATCAAAGTTTTTGTGTAGGCTCATCTGTTGTTTTAACTTCTACGGTTACAGGAATTTATAATTCATTAACTTGGTCTGGTGGAGCAGGAACATTTTCAACTCCTTCAGCTCTCACAACTAGTTATACACCAACTATAAGCGAATTAGGTACAACCATAAAATTATATTGTACGGCGACTAATAATTGCCCACCAAAAACATCTTATACAAAAGATAGTGTGTATGTCACATATTTACAAAAACCTATCATTGGAAGTTTAAGTTCCACAAATGGGTATTCTTTGTGTCCATTGGGATCTACAGTACTTTCTTATTCTTTATCAAATGCATCAGCAACGGGTACTATGAGTACAGCTTGGAGCTCGCCTGCAGCCTCAACATCTACTTATGCAGTTTCTGCTCCAACAGGAACTGCTCCTGTAACTTATACTTTAAGTTTAACAGACTTTTGTGGTGTCACTTCACAAACTATTAATGTATATCCTTTGGCAAGCCCAAGTATTACTATTAGTGTGCCTTCATTAACTGCTTGTGCAGGAAATACAGTAGCAGTTAATGCAACAAGTAATTCTGGTAATTACAGTTGGAACAATCCTGCGGGAGCAACAACAGCATCTGTAGTATTAACCGCAAATACAACTACCACGGGAGTAGTTACTACAACAAATACATGTGGAACCAAAACAGATTCTTATACACTTACTGTAACTCAACAACCGATAGTAAGTATATCTCCATCCGCTGTTTCATTATGTACCGGGCAAAGTGCTACTGTAACCGCAAGTGCTAACACCGCTGTTACTTATACTTGGAGTGGCACAGGAGTTAATGGATTAAATACGAATACCGTTTCCTTAAATACTGCGGGTACTTATACTGTTGCTGCATCAAATGTTTGTAATACTTCAACGGCACAAGTTAATGTTGTTGTTAATAGTACACCTACATTAAGTATTAGTACGTCATCTTTAATATTATGTTCTGGCTCAGTCGAAACCCTTACGTTATCAGGAAGTTCTGGGCCATACGCTTGGAGCACTGGAACATCTACAACAACATTATTACCAATAAATACTGGTGGCATATACTCAGCAACAGTTACAACTAGTTGTGGTATCGCAACTGCGTCAATATCTATTACATCTCTTCAAACACCTACTCTATCTGTTAATTCAAATTCTGTAACTATTTGTACAGGACAATCAGCAATATTAACAGCTACTAGTAATGTGTCAAATTATAATTGGAGTACTTCAGCTACTACTAATACAATTTCAGTAAATACAGCAGGAACATACACTGTAGGTTCAACAAATGCTTGTGGAACATCAACAGAGAGTGTTGTAGTTAGTATTGCTGCATCGCCTACATTAAGTATTAATACGCCATCATTAATATTATGTGCCGGCTCAACGGAAACCCTTACTTTATCAGGCAGTACAGGTACATACGTGTGGAGCACTGGAACATCTACAACAACATCTTTACCAATAACTACAGGTGGCATATATTCAGCAACAGTTACGACTTCAGGTTGTGGCTCTGCTACTGCTTCAGCAACTATTACATCTCTTCAAATACCTACATTAACTGTGGTTTCAAACACAGCCATTGTTTGT
>JANYGR010000520.1 GCA_025359355.1 Bacteroidota bacterium
AATGAAATAACCATTGTAATTTTCACAAATAAATAACCATCATTTAATATTAATCCATCAAACCAATTATTATTTTTCGTAATATTGATTGAGCATAAAACACAATAATACGAAACAGAAATTTAGCAACTAACACATATATTATAAATAAACATAACGTTTGTTTGTATTCGAGATTATCTAAACTCCGCAATTTGATAAGCGCATCGAAGAAAACAGCAGACGTCCGTAAGGGCGTGGCTTTTTTATTCGATGCGTGGGACTGCGGAGTTCCTGATAGTCAATAATTGGGTTTCACGCCCGATTTATGATTAAAATTTCCTAATCCTAAAAAATAGATTAACTTTAATGAACAAAAAATATGAAAAAATTAATTTTACTTATTCCATTAATCCTTGTCAGTTTTTCTGCAAAACCTCAAGCTCCTACAAGTGTAATCCCAAATATAGATTGGGTTAAATATTTTTCTGAACGTAGTCAAATTTCAAACGTTCCTTCTGCTATTGATGCTAATAGCAACGTGTATATTACTGGATATACATACCCAACTTCAGCAAATTCCGATATAACAACTGTAAAGTATGATGCTCTTGGAAATGTCGCTTGGGTTAAACATTATGATAATGGAGGTAATGATGATGCTAACTCTATTTCTATTGATGCGAGTGGTAGTATTTATGTTGTCGGTGTTTCCGATGGAATTGCTACTACTGGAAAAGATTTAGTTGTTATAAAATACGATGCTAATGGTAATCAGTTATGGGTTGCTCGTTATAATGGAACGGGAAATGGGACAGATATAGCTAATGCAATTGCATTTGACGGAACGGCTAACGTTTTTGTAACTGGAAAAACTACCGTTGCTGGTGGCACAACTAATTATGTTACTCTTAAATTTAATGCTACCACGGGTGCTCAGCAATGGGTTAGTTTTTTTAATGGAACAGGAAATAATAATGATGAATCCATTGCAATCGGTTTTAGTTCTACTGGTCGTTTATTTATTACTGGTACTTCTCGTAATGTAAGTGGAAATGATGATATTACGACTATTCGTTTAAATCCGAGTACTGGAGCTCAAATGTGGACAAAAACAATTAACGGTTCTGCTAATAATAATGATAGGGCTTATTCTTTATTATCTGATGCTAATGATGTCGTTATGGTTGGCTCTCTAAAAAACACAACAACTAATGATGATTATATTACTTTAAAGTATAATGGTAATAATGGTAATACATTATGGCAAAAAAATTACGATAGTGGAAACAGTTTAAACGTTGCTACTTCTATTGTAATAGATGCAACAAATAATTATGCTATTACTGGTGTTTCATTAAACGGTTCAATTTACGAATACCATACAATTATGTATAGTAATAGCGGTACTCAACAATGGACTAATATTCTTTCGACTGGCTTACCTTATTCAAATGCAAATCCTCAAATCGCAGTTGACCCAATCGCTAATCATTTTTATGTGTGTGGTCAAAAAAACACAAACGTAAGTGATATTTTAGTTTATCAAATTACACCTACTGGTAATAAAACTTGGGAGCAAACTTTTAACGGTGCAATGAATAATCAAGATGCGGCTGTTGATTTAGTCGTTAATTCTCAGGGTGTAATTTATATCGCTGGCGCTTCTTTAAACTCTAATGCTAAATTTGATTATACAACAATTAGAATTTCTCAAACCCCTGTTTATTTTCCTGTTGAACAAGTAACAGAAAAACCAAATAATGCTTATTTATTTTACGAAAATAAAGGGCAAATAATTAATGCAAATGGAGTAGTTGAAACAGAGGTAACTCACGCTACAATGGATGCATACCCAACTATGTTTTTTAAACCTACTCAAATTTCTTATGGTTTATATAACTTTGATACTCTTTCTACAACTGCCGATACTACTCAAAGAATTGATATTAATTTATTTGAAAGTAATAAATTAGCAAGAGCATACTCATTTGAACCAACTCACGGTTTTGTAAATGTATTTGATGCTAAACTCCCTAATAATGTAATAGACATTCAAGGATATAATCGTACACTTATTCCAAATGTATACTCGGGTATTGATTTACATTATTATTCTAATCAAAATGGTGTAAAAATTTATTACGTTATTAAACCAAATGCAAATCCTAATTTAATTAAATGGGTAATTAGCGGTGCTAATTCAACGGCATTAGTTGGTAGCAACTTAGAAATTCAAGGTATCAATCATAAAATTGTATACGATCAACCTAATATCTATCAAGTAAGTATGTTAGGAACTCCAATAGCCTTGAGCACAGCAGGTGCATGGCAAAATGTAGGCGTAAATACTTATAACTTTAAAATCCCTACATACAATCCCGCTTTACCTTTAGTAATTGAATTAGATTACGGTAATTCTATTACTGCAAGTATTGCGGCAGTTGGTAATGTTCAGCATTGTACCTATTACGGTGGAGCAAAAGATGAGCAATTTAGGTCAATTAAATCGAATTCATCAAATGGTAATTATGTTGTTGTTGGTAATACATTGAGTTGGGATATTGGTCATGTATTTCCAACTGGCGGAACAAACACTAGTAATGTTCCAGGAACTGGCACAACAAATTC
>JANYGR010000535.1 GCA_025359355.1 Bacteroidota bacterium
CCTACTTGCTCTTGTTTTAAATAAGCATCGTTACCACAACACACAATTGTTTTATAATTTAGATTTAAAAATTCTCTAATCAAATTGCTCGTGTTTTGCTCCCACAAAGGAAATACGGCTTTCATATCTAACTTTGCTAAATTGGCTTCACGGTAAATTCTTAAATCTTCCAAAAAAATATCTCCAAAAATAACCGTGTAAATGCCTTCCGTTTTAGCTTCATTTAAAATAGTAGACATTTGCTTTTCATACTCTTCGTTGTTGGCTTCATACACATACACTTTTTTGAGAGAAATGCCAATAGATTGCGCTTGAGCCTCAATCAATGATTCGTGAATGCCATGCATGGATACTCGTTTTAAATTTCCATTAATAGAAGTGAGTAAATAACAAACTTCGTAAGCATTATTATTTAAAATGGAATGGAGGCAAAGAGTCGAATCTTTACCACCACTCCATGAAAATATGACTTTTTCTTTTTTCAAAAATTAGTTTTTAATGATTTTTTTGGTTGAAAGTAAACTAGTGTTATTATATGTTTTAATAAAATAAATACCTGAAGTTAATGCGTTTAATGCAATCGTATTTTGATTAGAAGACGTAACTACTTCACCCAATTGATTGATAATTTCAGAGTGAGTAAAAGGAATGGCTGAGCGAACATTTAACTCTTCTGACGCTGGGTTTGGGTAAATAGAAATACTATTTCCGTTAGTCATAATCTCTGAAATTCCTGCGGAAAGTGCATTGGTTGTCGTGAAATTATCTAAACAAAAATAATTTGGTGTATTCATAAATCCACCAGAATTATCACTCGATGTTAAGTTAAATACTAAGCTATCTACATTTCCTAAAGAAGTTAAGTTAACATATTGCCAAGTCTTAACAATATAATCCTGCGCGTTATTAGCGAAACGATAATCCGCTAAATAAAATATAACGCTGTCATTTGGCGATAAAACTCCGCCTAAATATTTTTGAATTTTTAATTTAAACCAATCTGGATCATTCCCTGTTGAGCCACCAAATTTTTTAGCATAGGAATCGCCATTTTTCATACTAAGTGTAGCAAACGTGCTATTAGTAACGTAGCATCCGATCATTTGCTTTCCTTGGGCTATTAGATTAAATTTTAATTTTGCGCCACCTTGGGCAACTGCATAATTTACTGATGAGCCATATCCCACTGCTGTACGAGCACTATATTGATTTCCAGAACCAACAGTTGTACTATCTTTCATGTTACTATAACTCCATCCACTTTCCCAATAGCCACCAAAAGAACCATTATAACTATTTGGAAAAATGACGTTTCCACTGGTAAAACTCCCATTGGTAGAAACGGTAGGGTTTGCAGTTGCTCCATTCCAATAAGAATTAGGAGCTAATGATATGTTTTCTAAATCAGCAGTTGTTTGTGCTGAGGCGTTACTTGATACAAGAGCTAAAGAAGCTACGATTGCTAAGTGTTGTAATTGTTTTTTCATTTCTATTTTAGGTTAATTATTTTGATTAACATTCCCCGCTTTACCATAAGCACAATGCCTACAGCCATTTCCACAGCAACTGCCTTTTAAATAATGATATAATTCAGTAAATACAAAGAAGTTTCCTTCTTTATAATAATGAATATTTTCAATTAAATGGTTTGCTAGTGGTACTTCTCTTTTAGGATTAGACTCTACCATTGTATTAATAGCAATTAAGCAATTGACGCATAAACACGAATGTTTTGTAGCTAATAAAAATTGAGTTGTTTGAGGTGAAATAGATACACGTTGGCATTGACAGTTTTTAATATCATCAACTTTGCATTCAAATTGAATACGACAGCGTGAGCAATATGTTTTGTTCTGTTTATCCTGCATAATCCACAACCCCAATCGCGAGGGCATTTTAGTGTTTGTGTTTTGGCAGGTCTCCTGACTTGTTGTATCTTGTTTTACACCTTCTCATGTTGATGGGCAACACAATGGCATTTTGTAAAACAACCTAACAACTTACAGTTGCGCGACAGTTTAGGATTTGCACCTAATTCCCTATTAATTATTTACTGAGTAAATAAACCAGAACGTGGGCAAATGTAATTAAATAATTTTTAATTGTATGAATAATATTTGGAAGGCTATTTAATTATTCAATTGTATTTTGAATAGCGCTGACTTTTTTATAATTATAAAATGTAGCATAAGTTAAAAGCATAAAACTTAATAACCAAAAAACATAACCCATACCTAACGATTCTATTTTCGCCATTCGCCCACTTTCGGATACTAATAGTTCATTCCAAGTCGCAAAAGAAAATGCGATCATAGTTGCTAAAATGCTAAATATAAGGGATAGGCGTTTTCTTTTTAGTAATAATAGTAATGCAATAAAATATATCGGATTAGCAAGCCAAACAAGCCATTCAAATAATCCACCACCTAAAATACTTATACTACCAAATAAAAATATGGAAATTGAAGAATAGGATTTTAATCCATCATAATCTTCATAATTTATAGCCGTTAGGGTTAATGAAATAATAAATAAAATTAAACTAACGGTTGTCATTCTTTTAATTTTTAATTTATCAGAATGTTGTTCTACCATTTTGTCCATTTTTTATTTAAAAAAATTCTATGATTAATATTAAACAGCCACGTTATGTTCTCTCAGCGCATCATTTAAAGATGTTTTTAAATCAGTACTTTCTTTTCGTTTACCAATAATTAAAGCGCATGGCACTTGATATTCGCCAGCAGGAAAGTGTTTGGTATATGAACCAGGAATAACCACACTACGTGGCGGAACGAAGCCTTTTGTTTCAATGGGTGTTTCACCTGTTACATCTATTATTTTAGTAGATTGCGTTAAGCATACATTAGCGCCTAGCACAGCCTCTTTGCCAATTCTTACACCCTCAACAACAATGCATCGAGAACCAATAAAAGCTCCATCTTCAATAATAACAGGAGCCGCTTGAACTGGCTCTAAAACGCCACCAATACCAACACCTCCGCTCAAATGCACATGCTTACCTATTTGTGCGCAACTACCAACCGTAGCCCATGTATCCACCATGGTTCCTTCATCTACAAAAGCGCCTATGTTTACAAAACTTGGCATCATAATGACGCCTTTAGCAATAAAAGCGCCATAACGCCCAATAGCGCCAGGTACCACTCTCACTTCAGCTTGCGCATAATTAGTTTTTAATTGCATTTTATCATGAAACTCAAAGGGTTTTAATTCCATGGTTTCCATTTGTTGGATAGGAAAATATAGGATAACCGCTTTTTTAATCCAATCATTTACTTGCCACGATCCATCGGCTTTTGGCTCGGCAACACGAATTTTTCCTTTATCTAATTGTTCAATAATGGACTTAATAGTTTCTTGATTTTTAGGCTCTTTTAGTAAGGCTCTATTTTCCCAAATGGATTCGATCAATGTTTGCATAAAAATGATTAAAAAATGTTTTGCAATTTAAGTAAAATAAGTATATTTGCACTCCAATTTTTTTGGATTGGTTGTGTAGCTCAACTGGATAGAGCATCTCACTACGGATGAGAAGGTTTGGGGTTCGAATCCCTACACGATCACAAATAAAACCCTTTGCTATCAGAGGGTTTTATTTTTAAAAAGAGTTCTTTAAAATATGGCGAGGTAGCTCTCCCGATAGCTATCGGGATGGTTAGAGTGTCAAATTCAAGACCAAGTTGTTTTGAATAAAATATGGCGAGGTAGCTCAGTTGGTTAGAGCATCGGATTCATAACCCGAAGGTCAGGAGTTCAAATCTCCTTCTCGCTACTAAAAAAGGCTTGAAACAATATTGTTTCAAGCCTTTTTTGTTTTTAGGGTATCTTTGTTTTTTATTACATTAAACACCTACTTCTTTATCTAAATGCTCCTGAACTACTTCAATCGCATTCGTAATCACATCACTTAAAGCAGTTATGAAAGTGCCTTCTTTAGCAATACTAATAGCATGTTTGATTGCATCTTTTTCTTTAGAAACAATTTCGTAAGTCACATTTCTGTTTTGAGATTTAATGCCTTCTAAAATCAAATTAATAATTTCTTCTTCTGTTCTTCCTCTCAAATGTTTTTCTTGACGGATGATAATGTGATTGAACATACGAGCTGCAATAGCCGCACATTCTTTAATATCTTCATCGCGTCTATCGCCAACACCAGCAATAATACCAATTTTATGAGCAGAATCAACACTTTGTAAAAAATCTTCTATACCTAAATAACCAGCGGGATTGTGTGCAAAATCAATCATCACTTTAAAGTTTTTAAAAGTGAAAATATTCATACGTCCTGGAGTTTGAGCAGCGCTTGGAATAAATGTTTCTAAAGATGATTTAATATCTTCTGTTTTAAAACCCCATAAATAACTGGCTAAAGTTGCGGCAAGTACATTTGCAATCATAAATTTGGCTTTACCACCCATAGTCAAAGGAACGTGCGTTACTTTATCAACACGCATTTTCCAATCTCCTTTTTTGATAGTGACAAATCCATTTTCGTAAATAGCAGCAATTCCGCCTTTTCTGCAATGATTCACAATCACATCGCAATGTTCGTTCATACTGAAAAATGCTACTTTACAGCTCAACTCTTTCGAAATCTCTACACAGTGTTTATCTTCCGCGTTAAGCACAGCCCAACCATCTTTTTTCACACTCTTAACAACTGTACTTTTCACACGAGCCAAATCATTCAAATCATGAATATCGCTAATACCCAAATGATCCTCTTGTATGTTGGTTATGATACCGATGTCACATCTACTGAAGCCTAAGCCAGATCGTAAAATCCCACCACGTGCCGTTTCTAATACCGCAAACTCAACGGTAGGATCTTTTAAAATAAACTCAGCGCTGATAGGCCCAGTGGTATCGCCCTTTTCAAGCATGTGGTTTTGAACATAAATGCCATCACTAGTTGTAAAACCAACTTTGAATCCATTATTTTTGACGATGTGTGCAATTAAACGTGTAGTGGTTGTTTTGCCATTTGTTCCAGTAACCGCAATAATAGGAATACGACTTGGTTTCCCGGGAGGATATAACATGTCAATAACTGGAGCAGCAACATTCCTTGCTAAACCTTCGCTTGGGGCTAAATGCATACGGAAACCTGGAGCTGCATTTACTTCTAATACAACGCCGCCTGTTTCTTTTAAAGGTTGTGTTAAATTTTTTGCCATGATATCAATACCGCATACATCTAAGCCAATCACTCGAGCAATACGTTCTGCTAAGAAAATATTTTCGGGATGTATCATATCCGTTATATCGATAGAAGTACCACCAGTACTGAGGTTAGCCGTTGATTTTAAATAAACAATCTCACCTTTAGCAGGAACGGTTTCGAGTGTATAACCTTTTTTCGCCAGTAAATCAGTCGTATCTCTATCAACTGTTATTTCGGTTAATACATTTTCGTGACCATAACCACGACGAGGATCTGTATTTGTGAAATCGATGAGCTGCTGAACGTTATGCTGGCCATCACCAACAATATTGGCAGGTACACGTTGTGCAGCTGCAACCATTTTATTATCAATAACTAAAATTCGGAAATCGTGACCAGTAATAAATTTTTCTACAATCACTCGGCGACTATATTTTTTAGCAAATTCTAAGCCTGCTAAGGCATCTTCCCATGAATTTACGTTAATAGACGCGCCTTTACCATGATTCCCATCTAAAGGTTTTAAAACGATCGGATAGCCAATGCGATTGATCGTTAATTCTAAATCTTCTGCATCTGTACAAATGTCGCCTTTAGCAACAGGAATAGAAGCATCACCTAATATTTTTTTAGTTTGTTCTTTATTACAGGCTAAATCAACAGCAATGTTACTTGTTTTACAAGTGATAGTTGCCTGAAAACGCATTTGATTAATACCGTATCCTAATTGAACCAAAGAATTTGTACCTAATCGAATCCAAGGAATATCACGTGCTACAGCTTCATCTACAATACTGCCTGTGCTTGGCCCTAATCGAACATCTTCTCTGATTTCGCGCATCTTTTTGAGGTCAGCTTGCAAATCATAATCAATATTATTAATTAAGGCTTGAGCAATATTAACGGCACTTTCAGCAGCAAAAATGCCCACTTTTTCTTCGATATAACTAAATACAACATTATAAATGCCGGGAGTTTTTGTTTCACGTGTTCTGCCAAAGCCTGTCTCCATACCAGCGAGAGTCTGTGTTTCCAGAGCAATGTGTTCTATCACGTGTCCCATCCAAGTTCCTCTTTCAATACGTTGAAAAAAACCACCGCGAACTTCTTCCGAACAACGGTGTTCAATCATCGTTGGAAACATTTTTTCTAAGCGCTCTCTGAAACCAGGGATTTTATTTGTTGGAGCTTGCTCCATTTCTTCTAAATCTAA